>NZ_JCBANN010000029.1:0-66161 GCF_059761975.1 Achromobacter sp. 46006 | reverse complement strand
TTACGCAAAATTCGCCGACCGCCGGTTCGAGAGAATCATCGCTGACTCACCGCCTTGCTGCCCTGCGGCAGATCTGTCGCCGTGGCGCCAAATCCGTTGCACTTGCCTTGCCTCGCTGCCCAACAAATTGCTTGAACTGCGAAGGAGCGAGACTATAGCACAGAAATTTTGGCTGTCACACGCCCGACGCAAAAAAGTCTGATGAATTTCGCAGACCGCCTGCTACTTGGCCCTCACGGGCAGCCCTCTCCCCCCACGCACTTGCCCAATGCCACGTCTCTCTATATAGATAGCGTTGTGCTCGCCTGCCCCGCGGCGCGATCGCCGATATCCTCGAGGCGCCCCTGTCTTCTATACGCCCCTGTCTTCTATATATAGATAGGCCGTCTTGCCTGTAGGCTATCGCGTTGGTCGCCCGGCGCTCCGGTACGTTTACTATTCGCCTTGCGCCGCACAGCCCTTACCCTGGAGAAGATGCCCCCATGCCCCCAACCATCGCGTTGAGCGAAGATATCCTGATCAACGTCACTCCCTTCGAGACCCGCGTCGCGCTGGTCGAGCAGGGTTCGGTGCAGGAGTTGCACGTGGAACGCAGCATCCAGCGCGGACACGTTGGCAATATCTACCTGGGACGGGTCGTCAGGGTGCTGCCAGGCATGCAGAGCGCCTTCATCGACATCGGCCTGGAGCGGGCCGCCTTCATTCATATCGCGGATCTGCGCGAGAACCGGAGCGAACGCAGCCAGGGCCTGACACCCACGCCCATTGAAAAACTGCTGTTCGAAGGGCAAACCATCATGGTGCAGGTGGTCAAGGATCCGCTGGGGACCAAGGGCGCCCGCCTCTCGACGCAGATAAGCATGGCTGGCCGGATGCTGGTGTACCTGCCGCATGACCCGCACATTGGCATTTCGCAGAAGATCGATTCGGAGTCCGAACGCATCCAGTTGCGCGAACGCCTGCAGGCCTTGATGCCGGCCGAGGAAAAAGGCGGCTTCATCGTGCGCACCCAGGCCGAAGGCGCCAACGACGACGAGCTGGCCGCCGACCTGGAGTATTTGCGCAAGCTATGGACCAGCGTACAGGCCGCTGCCCGCACCCAGCCGGCGCCCGCACTGCTGCACCAGGACCTGACGCTGGCGCAGCGCGTGTTGCGTGACATGGTCGGACCGGCCACCGGCACGATCCTGGTGGATTCGCGCACCACCACCGCCGCAATGCTGGAATGGGCCCGCATCTACACGCCGTCGGTGGTCGATCGCATCCAGCACTACAGCGGCGAGCGCCCTCTGTTCGATACCGCCAATGTCGATGAGGAGATCGCGCGGGCGCTGTCGCGCCGCGTCGACCTGAAATCAGGCGGCTACCTGATCATCGACCAGACCGAGGCGCTGACCACGGTCGACGTCAATACCGGCGGGTTTGTCGGGGGCCGCAACTTCGACGACACCATCTTCAAGACCAATCTGGAAGCGGCGCAGGCCATCGCGCGCCAATTGCGCCTGCGCAACCTGGGCGGCATCGTCATCCTGGACTTCATCGACATGGAGGAACAGGAACATCGGGAAACCGTGCTGGCCGAGCTGAAGAAGGCACTGGCGCGCGACCGCACCCGCATGACGGTCAATGGCTTCACCCAGCTTGGGCTGGTGGAGATGACGCGCAAGCGCACCCGCGACTCGCTGGCGCACCAGCTGTGCGAGCCCTGCCCCATGTGCGAATCACGTGGCAATGTGCGCACGCCGCGCACGGTCTGCTATGAAATCCTGCGCGAGATCCTGCGCGAGGCGCGCCAGTTCAATCCCAAGGAGTTCCGCATCCTCGCCTCGCAGGAAGTGGTGGACCTGTTCCTGGAAGAGGAAAGCCAGCATCTGGCGATGCTGGGGGACTTCGTCGGCAAGCGGGTGTCGCTGGAAGTCGAGAGCACATACTCCCAGGAAAAGTACGACATCATCCTAGTTTGAGGCTTGCCGCCTTGCAGGCACCTGGCCGCTCGCGCAAGATTCACGAGACCGGAAAGCCGCGCAAGCGGCTTTCGTTCCATCGGGCCCACGCGCGCGCCGGCCGTCGCGCCTAACAGTTGCGGCGCAAACTTTCACGTCAATCTGTGTGAACTTTGTATCGCGACACTTCGATTGAAATGAAGTTTGAAACCCATGGCGACGACGACCATGACCCGATAAGCTCGCCACCGGCTGGCAGGCCCCGGATGTCCAGGGGCTGCGCCATTTCCCATGTTTTACGGAGAATCATTCAATGAAAACCCTGTTCCGGCCGTTCCTGCTGCTGGCCCTGACCTTGCCCTTGGTGCTGGCCGCCTGCGGCAACAAAGAACCCGAGCAACGCGCCGCGTTCATGCAGTTCCTGCAGACCCGCATCATCGACAAGCCGGGTGTGCGCGTGCCGCAGCCGACGGAAGAAGAGAAGAAGTCGTTCGGCGACTATGCCGCGCAGTACACCGTGATCACCGATTTCAATGCCGGCATGGACGCCTCGGTCAAGCCCATGGGCAGCCTGATGCAGAAAGGCGCCGTGCGCACGCTGAACGACGTGATCGCGCGCCGTGACGACATCAAGACGGTGCAGACCGCACTCAAGGACATGGGCGAGGCCCTGGCCAAGGAACAGGCCAAGGCCGATGCCGCGCATGCGCAGCTCAAGCAGCCTGACGACCTGAAGGCGGTGTACGACAAGGCTTACGACAAGACGGTCACGGTGCCGGCCAGCACCTTCCGCGAAGTGTTGCCGCAGATCAGCGGCACGCTGGACAGCAGCCTGAAGGTGGCAGAGTACGTGGAAGCGCACAAGGCGCAGATCGACCTGTCGGGCCCGGCACCGCGCGTGCAGGACCCTGCCGTGCTGGCAGAGTTGAACACGCTGCTGCAGGACCTGAGCGCACAGGCGCAGAAGGTGCAGCAGGCCCAACTCCGCCTGCAAGCGGTGATGCTGGGCGGACGCTGATCCTCGCCTACGCGCGTGAGGAAGACGGCCCGACGCGGCCGTCTTTTTTTGGCCTATCCTGCCCGGGTCAGGCCGCTGGCGCCGGGACCTTCCGCCACCACCACCCGGTTACGCCCCGCCTCCTTGGCGCGATAGACCGCGGCGTCGGCTGCCTCGACCAGGGTGGCCATGTCCTCTTCCGGCCGAGGAATCATCGTGGCGACACCGATGCTGACCGTGACGATGCCTCCCTCGTTGTCCTCGTGCTCGACGCGCAGGCCGATCACGGCCCGGCGGATGCGTTCGGCGATTGCCAGCGCCCGGCCGCTCGGCGTATCGGGCAGCAACGCGACGAACTCTTCGCCGCCGTAGCGAGCCGCCAGGTCGCGCGGACGCCGGGCCTTGCCACGCACCGCCAATGCCAGCATCTTGAGCAGCCTGTCACCCTCCTGGTGGCCATAGCGGTCGTTGTAGCGCTTGAAGTGGTCGGCGTCGAGGAACAGCAGCGACAGTGGCTGACCCGTGCGGCACGCGCTGGCCCATTCCCGCGCCAGTGTCTCGTCGAACGTGCGGCGGTTGGCGATGCCGGTCAGGCCGTCGGTCTGCGCCGCTTTCTCGAGTTGGGACTCGACCGCCTGCCGCAAGCGTGTCTCGCGCCGGTACAGCACGATCTGTGCCATCACTGACGCGAACAGCGCGAGCGTGACCGGAATGATCAGCATCGCGCGCCGCACCCAGGGTTCCAGGACTTCATCGACCGCCATCGCCACGTCGATGATCAAGGGCGTGCCGGGCACCATATCGAAGGTGTACAGGCGGTTGACGCCATCGGGCGCCAGCTCGCCGACGAACATGCCGTCGCGGCGAATCAGGAATTGCTGGAAATCCGGCGAAAGGCCGATATCGGCGCCGAGATCCTGGGAGGAATACGGCGTGCGCGCGATCACGGCGCCATCATTGCGGAAGATGGTGATGGCATCGCGCGGGCCAATCGACAAACGGGCGAATCGCTCGCGGAAATAGGCCAGTCGCAGGGAGCCAGACACGACACCGGCGAAGCTGCCATCCGGATTGGAAAGCCGGCGGCTGATGCCGATGCTTTCGTCGCCGCCACGCAGGCGGCTGAGATAGGGGCGGCTGACGTACATACCCGCGTCGGCCTGATCGCGATGGACCTGGAAGAAATCGCGATCGGCGAAGTTTGCGCCGGGCGGCTGCAGGCTGTGCGAGTCATAGCGAACATTGCCGTCCTTGTCGAGGATGAGAATGGTGCCCAGGTACTCGGCGCTGGCGGCGCGGTCGAACAGGAATCGATGCCGCGTGGCCGGCGGCAGTGCTTCGATGCCGGGTTCGCGCAGCCGTTCGATGACGCCCTGCAGCGACAGATCGTAGACGCGGATGGTGCGGCCGATATCGGCCGAGAGGATTTCCGCGACGTTGCTGGCGGCAACGTAGGCCAGGTTCCAGGTGATGCGCCGGTCCATCCACAACAGCGCGACCGCGGCCGCGCAGATGCCGATGGCGATCAGCCCCGCCAGGGCATAGAGGCTGCGGTGCAATAACCCATGGGACTTCAATACGGCGCTCCTTCGCGATTGCGGCGGGGTGTCGTGCTTTTTCTGGGTCATAATGCCGCAAGCGCCTGCCCACAGGCAAGCTCCCGCCGCGCGGGTTCCGAGGCGCGAATGGCGGGTACTTTCCAATTTAGCGAAGCTATGAACAACCGGGACAGGGTTTACGGCTTGGCCGGCGCGCCGCGGCATGGCGCGGACACGGCGGCGGTACTGCATGCGGCCAACCGGGCGCTGTATCTGGCCACAACGTCCGGCCAGGGGCGGACGGCGATCGCCCAGCTCTGGCCGGGTAACGGGCGCGTGCCCCTACGGCCACGCGCCCGGGCCGGCATCAGGATGCGGTAGCGGCGATCCGGAAGGGAAAGGCCTTGGCGCCGCGGACCTTGCCGGTTTCGCGGTGGGCGTTGATGGCCCAGGCCTGGCCGGCGCCACCCACTGGGATCAGGCGGCGCATGACGCTGGCGGAGAATCCGCAACGCAGTGCCACGGCTTGGCGCCGTGCCAGTTCAAACCCGACAGCGTGCGGGGTCGTGGAAATCCGATCCGATTGCAGCATGGCAGCCCCCTGGCATAGACGCTTCGGAAGTGAAGCGTGGTTGGAGATAAATCTACCCCAGCCGCCCGGACTTGCGCGTGAAATGATGCGTAAAGTATTGCAAAGAGACGGAAATATACGGAATGGCGGCTTGCCATGCGGCAGTCATGCCGGCGCGCCAGGTTCGGCGTGGCCAGTCGGCCTGGCGGTTTCGCGGTCAGGTTGGTCGTTGCGGCCGTCGGCCGGCCCGGTCATGTTGCCGTACAGCAGCGAGCGCCCGGCGAACAGGCCGCCAGCCACTTCCAGGTCGAACCGCTCGGTGTCGCGCCTGCGCACGTCCGCCACGACTTCCGCGGCTTCGTCAGCAGGCACGCCGACGGCGCGCAACGCGGCCTCGCCGAACACCAGGGCCGATTCGAGGGTCTCGCGCACCTGGTAGTCGACCCCCTCCCTGGCCAGGGCCAGGGAATGGATGCGGTCGTAAGCGCGCACTACCAACTGCACCAGCGGAAACTCGGCCTTGATCAACTTGACCATGTGATTGACCGATTGCGGGTTGTCGATACAGATCAGGATAGCCTTGGCGGTTTCCGCGCCGGCGGTGCGCAGCATGTCGATACGGGTACCGTCCCCGTAATACACCTTGACGCCCCATTTGGCGGCCGCACGAATGGCGTCGGTATCGGTGTCCAGGATCGACACCTTCATGTCGCGCGCGAGCATGGCCTGGGTCACGATCTGGCCGAAACGGCCGAAGCCGACGATCAGCGCGCAGCCCTCCAGATCCTGTGCCACATCGACCCCATCCATCGAGGGCTCGGGCCTGGGCAGCAGCCAACGCAGCGCCAGCACGCACAGCGGCGTGAGCGCCATCGAAATGATGACCACCGCGACCAGCACCGCGGCCAGGTGCGCATCGAAGATGCCGGCGGCCGCCGCCGCCCCGTACAGCACGAAGGCGAATTCGCCGCCCTGCGCCAGCAGCGCGGCGCGCGTCAGGGCCTCGGCATGGCTGGCGCGCAGCAGGCGCGCCACCAGGTAGACACCAGCCGATTTGACCAGCATGAATACGGCCACGCCCGCCAGGATCAATTGCCATTCGCGCGCCACGGCTGCCAGGTCCAGCGACATGCCGACGCCGAGAAAGAACAGGCCCAGCAGGATGCCGCGGAAGGGCTCGATCTCGGCCTCCAACTGGTGGCGGAAAGTGGATTCGGACAACAGGACCCCCGCAAGGAAGGCACCCATGGCCATCGACAGCCCGCCCAGTTCCATCAACAGGGCCGCGCCCAACACCACCAGCAAGGCGGCAGCCGTCATGACTTCGCGCGCGCGCGCCGCGGCCAGCAGCCGGAACAGGGGATTGAGCAGCCAGCGGCCGGCCGCCAGCAGCGCCAACACACAGCCGAGGGCGATGCCGGTCTGGAGCCAGGGATCGCCATGTTCGCCGCTGCCCGCCGGCGCCAAAAGCGCCACCAGGGCCAGCAGCGGCACGATGGCCAGATCTTCGAGCAGCAGAATCGATACGATGCGCTGGCCCTGGGCGCTGGCGGTTTCATCGCGCTCGGCCAGGATCTGCATGACGATGGCGGTGGAGGACAGCACGAAACCCATTGCCGCCATGAAGGCCGCAGCGCCCGACAGGCCCGCAGCCAGGCCGACCACGGTCAGCAGCGCGCCGCAGGCCACGACCTGCGCCACGCCCAGGCCGAAGATTTCGCCACGCAGCTTCCATAGCCGCGACGGCTGCATTTCCAGCCCAATGATGAACAGGAACATCACCACGCCCAGCTCGGCCACGTGCAGGATGGCGCGAGGGTCCGAGAACCAGCCGACGCCGAACGGGCCGATGGCCAGGCCGGCGGCCAGGTAGCCCAGGACGGAGCCCAGGCCGAGGCGCTTGAACAGGGGCACCGCCACCACCGCCGCCCCCAGCAGAACGACGACGTTGACGAGCTGGTTGCCTTCTGCGGGCAGTGACATGGACGGCTCCTGGGCGGCCTGGCGTGGCGCGCGATCAGTCTTCGCGGAACTGCATGTTGTAGAGCGAGGCGTACAGGCCGTTGGCGGCCAGCAGCTCGGCATGGGGCCCCTGTTCGACGATCTTGCCGGCGTCCAGCACGATGATGCGATCGGCGTTCTGCACGGTCGACAGGCGATGCGCGATGACCAGCGTGGTGCGGCCCTTCATCAGGCGTTCGAGAGAGGCCTGCACCTGGCGCTCGGACTCGTTGTCGAGCGCCGAGGTGGCTTCGTCCAGGATCAGGATGGGCGCGTTCTTGATGAGGGCGCGGGCGATCGCCAGGCGCTGGCGCTGGCCGCCGGACAGACGCGCGGCGTTTTCGCCGACCGGGGTATTGATGCCCTGCGGCAGCCCTTCGACGAAATCCAGCAGGTTGGCGGCGGCCAGGGCGTCGCGCACTTGCTGCTCGCTGGCTTCGCCCAGCGCGCCGTAGCCGACGTTGGCGGCGATGCTGTCATCGAACAGCACGACATCCTGGCTGACCAGCGACAGGTGCGAACGCAGGCTGCGCAGCTTCAGTTCGCTGATCGGCACGTCGTCGACGTAGATGGCGCCGCTGTCGGCCAGCACAAAGCGCGGCAGCATGTTGACCAGCGTGGTCTTGCCGCTGCCGGAACGGCCCACCAGGGCCACGGTCTGGCCGGGCTCGACCACGAACGACACGTCGTTGACGGTGTCGCGGTCGGCGTCGGAAAAGCGATGGGTGACGTTGCGGAATTCGACCTTGCCGCGCACCGGTTCGGGCAGTTCGCGCGTGCCGGTGTCGCTTTCGGGCACCTGGTCGATGAGCGTGAACACGCTTTCGGCCGACACCAGCATCTTTTGCATGCGGGCGGCCAGGTTGGTCAGGCGCTTGATGGGATCGAAGATCTGGGCCAGCGCGGCCATGAAGGAGGCGAAGCTGCCAACCGTGAGCGAGCCGTTGTTGGCCTGGCCCAGGGCCACGGCGATGACCGCGCCCACCGAGATCGAGATGCACACCTGGGTCAGCGGCGTCAGGGCCGCGTCGGCGGTGGCGGTGCGCATGGCGAATCGGCGCAGGCGGCTGCTGACGAAATCGAAGCGGCCGCGCTCGACCTCATAGCCGTCGAACAGCTTGATGACGCGCTGACCATCGATACCCTCGCTGACCACGCGGGTCAGCTCGGCGTTCATGTTGACGGTGTCGCGATTGATGCGGCGCAGGCGCTTGATGAAGGTGCGCGCGATCAGCACCGAGACCGGCAGCATGATCAGGATGATCAGGGTCAGCACCCACGAGGTGTACAGCAGCACGCAGATCAGGGCGATGACCACCAGGGTTTCACGCACCAGCACCGTAATGACGTCGGTGGCGTAGCCGGTGACGTTGCCCGCGTCGATGGTGAAGCGGTTCAGCAGGCGGCCGGTGTCGCCGCGCTTGAAATCGGCGTCGGGCAGGCCCAGCAGGCGTTCAAACATATCGCGCCGCATGCCCAGCAGGACGTTGTTGGCCACCCAGGCCAGCAGGTAATCGCTGAAGAAGTTACAGACCCCGCGCAGGAAGATCAGGCCCACCACAGCCAGCGGCAGGGCCCAGACATAGTAGGGTTTGGCGCCCGAGAAGCCATCGTCGAGCAAGGGCCTCATGATGACGGCCAGCGTGGGTTGCGTGGCGGCAGCGCCGGCCATCAGCAGGGTCGCCAGCACCAGCCCCTTCCAGTAGGAGCCGACCCGGCTATAGATGCGGCTCCAGAGTTCGGCTTTGACGGGCTGAGAGCCCGCGGGCGTGTTGCGTGCGGCAGAATTCAATGGAATCACTCGCTTTTATACAATTGTGCCCCGGATTGTACTGGCTACGCGTTGCCGCGCGGGGCCGGGCGTCCCCCTTTCAGCCCCTATTGCGCACCGCGCCTGCCCATGTCCGAAATCAGTTGCCTCTACGTCCGCCTGCCCAATTGGGTGGGCGATGTCTGCATGAGCCTGCCCAGCCTGCGTACCCTGCAGGCGGCTGGCCTGCCCCTGGTGATCTGCGCCCGCCCCTGGGCCCGGGATCTGTTGGATGGCGTCGACAAACGGGAGTTCCTGCCGATGCTGGGAAAAGTGGGGCCAGATAGAGCCACCGTCGCCGCGCATCGTCGTACCCTGGGCGCGCAGGCGCGCCATAGCCGCGGCCTGCTGCTGCCGGATTCGCTCTCCAGCGCGCTGGTGTTCCGCCTGGCGGGCGTGCCGTCGGCCGGCTACCGCGACGATGGCCGCAGTTTCCTGTTGCGCTGGCCAGTGGCCAAGCCAGCAGCGGCACTGCACGCGGTGCAGGCCTGGCATTACCTGACGCGCGCGGCGCTGGGCCGCTGGGGACTGCCGACCGGCCCGGCCGAACCGGGCCCTACGCTCGACCTGCCGTTGACGCCCGCTCACCAGGACGCCGCGGCGCTGGCGCTGGAAGCGGCGGGCCTGACCGGCCAGCGGTTCGTGCTGATCGCCCCGACGGCGACAGGCCTGCACAGGGGCAAGGTCAAGGTGTGGCCAGGATTCGATACACTTACCCGGGCACTGCAGGCGCGGGGCCATACCGTGGTAATGTGCCCCCCTCCGGCGGAGACCGACGAAGCCCGGCGCAACGCGCCCACGGCGCAGTTGCTGGCCCCGCTCTCGCTGGGCGCTTTCGCCGCCCTGACCGCGCGGGCAGCGTTGGTGATTTGCAACGATTCGGGCGTCTCGCACGTCGCCGCGGCGGCAGGCGCCCGGGAGCTGACCTTGTTCGGCGTCACCCGTCCCGGCCGCACCGGCCCATGGTCACCCCGGGCGGTCTGCGTGGGCTCGGAGACGGCGTGGCCGTCCAACGCGCAGGTCGAGCAACAGGCCTGCCAGTTGCTCGACCACTTGCAGTAAACGGATTGTTTTGACATGACCCTTTCGAGCTACCTCACGAACCTGATCATTCCGTTCAACCTGTGCCTGACCCTGGTGGTGCTCGGCCTCGTGCTAGGCCTGTTCCGACTGCGCAAGACCGGCGGCGCGCTGATTGCCGCCGGCCTGCTGTGGGCGCTGGCGTGGTCGCTGCCGGTCACGTCGCTGTGGCTGGGCGGCGTGCTGGAAGGCCGCTATCCGCACCTGCCCCCGGCCGAATCCCCCACCGCCGACGCCATCGTGGTGCTGGGCGGCAACACCGCCAACGGCCGGGCCAACTGGTTCCTGCCCTACGACAAGGACACCGCAGTGGTGCGCGTGGACACGGCCGCACAGCTTTACCTGGCCGGTCGCGCGCCCAAGGTGGTGCTGTCCGGCGGCGCGCTCGAGGGCGACGTCAGCGAGGCCCGCGGCATGGCCCACGCCATCCGCCAGCAAGGCGTGCCGGAATCGGCGCTGATCCTGGAGAACGCCAGCCGCACCACCTACGAAAATGCGGCCCTGACCGAGGACCAGCTCAAGGCTCACGGCATCGGCAAGGTGCTGCTGGTGACCTCGGCCCTGCACATGCCGCGCGCCATGGCGGCGTTTTCCAAACAGGGCGTGGTGGCCATCGCCGCCCCCGCCCCGCCACAGATCGTGCCGCCCGCCGACGGTTCGCTGAACCGCTGGCTGCCCGACCAGCGCACTTTCGACGCCAGCCGTTCCATCATCAAGGAATACGCCGGCCTGTTCGTCTACTGGCTGCGCGGATGGGTCTGAACGTAACGGCGGCGCCGGCCTGCCGGCCCGGTTGCGGCGCCTGTTGCATCGCGCCGTCGATCACCAGGCCGATACCGGGCATGCCGGAGGGCAAGCCCGCGGGCGTCCCCTGTATCCAGTTGCTGCCGGACATGCGCTGTGCCCTCTTCGGACAGCCATCGCGGCCGGATTTCTGCGGCGGGCTGCAGGCCCAGGCCGAGATGTGCGGCACAGACCGGGAATACGCGATCCACTGGCTGGACGCGTTGGAACGGGCCACCGCGCCGACCCCGCATTGAATGCAAACGGGACCTCGCGGTCCCGTTTCTATTCTGCCGGCCCCGAGTGCGGTGCGCCTCAGCCGCGCTCGGCCAGTACCGCCTGGTACAGATCCTCGTAGCGTGCCGCGACGGTTTCCCAGCTCTGATCGCGGGCGATGGCCAGGCCGCGTTCGGACAGCGCCGCGCGCAACTCGGGTTCGTCGCCCAGCCTTTGCAGCGCCTGGGCCAGTTGGGCCCCATCGCGCGGGTCCTGAAGAATCAGCGCATCCTTGCCCGCCGACAGGTACTGGGCGAACCCGCAATAGGCAGGCGAGCTGACCACCACCGGCAGCCCGTGCGACATGGCTTCCAGCGGCGCCATGGCGTAGCTGTCGTTGAGCGTGGGGTGGGCGTAGATGTCGGCGGCCGCGAAATAGCGCGCGACGTCCGGCGTCGGGTCGACCAGCGCGACGCGGCTGGCCACGGCGCCGGCGTTACGCACCCGGTCGCGGGTGGCCTCATCGGCGCCTACCACCAGCAGGCGGTATTGCGTCGGCAGCAGCGCCAGCGCGTCGAGCAGCGCGGGCAGGCCTTTGCGCAGCGGGTTGCGCGCCACCAGCAGGCAGCCTATGGTGCCGGCGTCCCACCCGACCTGCGCCCGGGTGGCGGCGCGGGCCGCGGCGGCTTCGGGCCCGGGCAGCTTGACGCCGGGCGCGATGATGTCGACTGGCAATTGCGGGCCATAGCTGCGATGCAACTGGTCCATGATGAGGCCGGACACCGCCACCACCCGGCGCGCGGGTGCCCGGCGCACGCGGAATTTCTCGAGCAGCAGGTAAGTGGCCAGGCGCGGGCTGAGCCAGGCGAGCACTCGCTTGAGCGGCTTGACCCGCGTCAGGCGGTTGTAGCGCACCGGCGTGACGTGCATGACCTGGATTTCACCGGCCCAGCCGTTCATGTGCGAATGCACGATGTCGAAGCGGCCGCGCGTCAGGCGGTCGGCCCGCCAGGCGAAATACAACACCCGCATCCAGCTCGGCAACCAGCCGGGAAAGCGCACCGGCAGGAAGGGGAACGGCAAATCGCTGTCAAAGTCGCGCGCCACCACGGACACGTCGTGGCGCTGGCCCAGCACGCGCATCAGCTCGACGCCGTAGGCCTCGGCGCCGCCGAAGCGGTTGCCGAAGCGGTCGACCAGCAGTGCGATGCGCAGCCGCCGCTCAGCCGCGCCCGCGTTTGTCTTCATAGCGCGTCAGGCATTTCTGCAGGAAACGGAAGATGCCGGTGGAGCGTGACACCGTCACCCGCGGCAGCCCGAAAGGATCATCGCTGGCGTTGGCCAGGCCGCGCTTGGTGAGCGTGGCGTTGTCATAGCCCGCCTCGCGCGCCATGACCAGGTGTTCCGGGCCATGGTCGCCATAGGGATAGCAGAAGGCGGTGACAGGCGCGCCCAGGGCCTGCTCCAGCACGTCCTTGGACTCGACCATCTGGCGGCGGGCCTCGTCGGGCGTCATCTCGGGCAGGTGGACGTGGTCCAGGGTGTGCGATCCGACTTCGTGGCCGGACGCGGCCCATTGGCGCATTTCGTCGACCGTCATGAGCGGCGAGTGCGGGATGCCGATCTTGGCGTCCCAGACGTTGCCGCCGTCGAACTGGTTGGCCACCAGGTAGTTGGTGGCGGTGAACCCCAACTCGTCGAGCACCGGCATGGCGTTCTGGACCACGTTGCGGTAGCCGTCGTCGAAGGTCACGCCAAACACTTTGCCACGGCGCTCGCCGCGCACATAGGGCATGACGTCGCGCATCGACAGGCCGCGGTAGCCCAGGCGGCGCATCCAGCGCATCTGGCGCGCGAAATCGTCCGGATGCACCGTCAGGCCACGAAACGGCGTGCCCTTGGGATTGGGCTCGCCGATCTGGTGGTACATGAGAATTGGGATAGACATGGCGCGATTATAAGGGGCTCAATGTCCGCCCAATGTACGCTGGTAGACGTCGACCGTGGCTTGTGCGAAACGCGCCAGGTTGAAGTCGCGCTCGGCGGTCTGGCGGGCGTTCGCGCCCATGACGCGGACCTGCGCCGGGTCGTCGAGCATGAGGCGCAGGCGCGCGGTCATGGCGGCCACGTCGCGCACCGGCACGATCCAGCCGTCGACGCCGTCGGTGACGTTCTCGGGCAGGCCGCCGGCGTCGGTCACCAGCGCCGGCAGGCCCAGGCCCATGATCTCGCGGCAGGCGAACGACAGGGCCTCGCGGTACGACAGCACGAAGCCGGCATGGCACGAGGCCAGCGCCGCGCGCACGTCGTCAAGCAGGCCGGGAAAGCGCACCTGGTCGATCATGCCGAGTTCGCGCACGCGCTCGAGCTTGGCCTCGGACGGCGGGTCGCCGGCCACCAGCAACAGCACGCGCTCCCTGTCGCCCGGCGGCAGCGCCGCCACGGCGGCTACCAGGTCGAGCCAGCCCTTGTCGTAGTCGGTGCCGCCGGCGCTGCCCAGCAGCAGTTTGCCGCGCCAGTCCGGGCCGAAGAATATCTCGCGCAGCTTGTCCAGGCTGTCGGGTGGTGGAGGCGCGAAAAAGCGCGTGTCGATGCCGTGGCGGATGGTGGTGATCGGCCGCTTGCGGTAAGGCGAATCGGCCAGCAGGCGATGGATGTAGTCGCTGACCGCGATGCTGTGGTCGGTGGCCAGCGCCACCCGCAGCTTGTGGCCGAAGCTGGAAACCGGGTGGTCGTTGTGCTTGGTGAAGACGATGCGCGGGCGGCGCGCCATCGCCAGCGTGGCCAGCATGACCTGCTTGTGGTCGGCCGAACCATTGGCGTGGATGATGTCGAAGCGGCCCTGCTTGATCAGGCGGCGCAGCCGCGCCCGGTCGCCGAACCAGGATGACGGCCGCGTGGTGTAGCGCATGTCCACCACCGTGACGCCGGGAATCGCCTTGGCGTAGCGGTACAGCCGGCTGCTGGCCGGCGCGGCCACCGTAATCTGGTGCTCGGCGGCAAGCGCGCGGGCCAGGTTGATGATGTAGGTGACGTGCCCCCCGCCATTGTTGGCGTGGAAGTTGGTGTACAGGATTCTCACTTGTTCTTCTCGGCCAGGAACATCAGCTTCGAATAACGGAAGAAACTGCCCGCCGCCGCGGTCACGGCCAGCACCAGGCCATGGCGGCCGTCGAGGAAGCCGCGCCGGATCAGGTAGATACGCACGAAAGTCCAGAAGCTGTGCCCCAGCGCGCCGAAGACGCCGGTGCGCTTGCCCTTGGCGTACATCATGGCGGCGGCGTCGGACGAATAGCGGTTGATCTTGGTGACCAGCGCGTCCAGGTTGTCGTACGGATAATGCTGGAAGTAGCCTTTGAGCTGCAGCGGCGGCTGGCCGTCGGCCGGCACCACGCGTTCGTGCACGGCGGCGTCGTTGAAACGCGCCGTGCCGCGCTTGAACAGGCGCAGCACGTAGTCGGGCCACCAGCCGCTGTGGCGGATGTCGCGGCCGCAGAAATTCGACAGGCGGGCGATTTCGTAGGCGTGCGCGCGCGGAGCGGCCAGGGTGTCCTGGATTTCGCGCGCCAGTTCGGGCGTGACGCGCTCGTCGGCGTCGATCGACAGCACCCATTCGCCGCTGGCCAGATCCAGCGCGCGGTTCTTCTGCGGGCCGAAACCGGGCCAGTCGGCCGTCACCTCGACACGTGCCCCGAGCGCCCGCGCCAGTTCCACCGTGCCGTCCGTGCTGCCCGAATCCACCACGATGAACTCGTCGGCGAAGGCGACCGACTTGAGGCACTCGGCGATATTGGCCGCTTCGTTCTTGGTGATGACTATGACTGATAACTTCATCCGCGATTCCTAAGACGCTTTTTCCAGGCCTTCCAGGCGTGATAGCGCGGCCCCCAGAAGGGATCGCGCGACAGCCAGATGCGCCGGTTCAACCAGGTGCCGCCCTGGTTGCGCACCGCGAAGCGGTAGATGTGGCCGGGGTCGGCGCCGGGGGTGTTCTGGCCGAAAGGGTCGGTAGTGTACAAGTGGCGAAAGCCCGCCTGCCGGGCGGCCTCCACGTAATCGGCGTCGAAATAGCCCTGCGGCCAGCACAGATGATCGCTGACCGCGCCCAGGCGCCGCGCCAGCGTCTCGCGCGAATCGGACAGTTCCTGGGCGATATGAGCCCGCTTGGCGGCAGTGTCGGCGCCGCAGACCTTGTCCCAGCGCGTGTGAGTGTGAGTATGCGAATGGAATTCGAAGGTGCCGGCGGCGCGCATCGCCTCGATTTCGCTCCAGCGCAGCATGACATCGTCGGCGCGGCCCTCGGCGATCAGCTTCTTGCTGGCGTCATGGTCGGGCGTGGCCGGCAGCACCAGGCCCTGTCCCGCATGCGGCCGCACCGGCCCGTCGCCGATCCAGCCAGTGATGGTGAACAGCACGGCACGCATGCCGTGGCGCGCCAGCACCGGATGGGCGTGGACCCAGTTGTTGAGATAGCCATCGTCGAAGGTGATCAGCACCGAACGCTCGGGCGCCGGGGCGCCGGTCAGGTAGGCGGCGAACTGGCTGGCCGACAGCGACTGGTAGCCGGCCCGCGCCAGGCGCGCGATCTGGGCCTCGAACACGTCGGGCATGGCGTTGATCATGCCGCCGGCCGGCGTGACGTGGTGGTACATCAGCACCGGGACGTTGGGCGCGTTCATGCGCGCCGCTCCGCCAGCCAGCGGGTGTAGACCGCCTCGGTGGTCTCGGCCAGGCGGGCGGGCGAGAACACGCCCTCTTCCCAGACCATCTTGCGGCCGGCCTCGCCCATGCGCTGGCGCAGCGCGGCGTCGTCGATCAGCTTTTCGAGCGCGGCGGTGAGTGCTGCCGGGTCCCTGGGCGGCACCAGGATGCCGGTTTCGCCATCGCGGAACATCTCGGACACGCCACCGACGTCGGTGCCGATGACCGGCAGGCCGCTGGCTTGCGCTTCGACATAGACCGTGCCGGACGCTTCCTGCTGGGTCGCCAGCGCGAACAGGTCGCAGCCGGCCAGCAGGTTGGGCACGTCACGGCGCGTGCCCATCAGGTGAATGCGGTCGCCCAGGCCGCGCTCGGCCACGTAGGCCTGGGTCTGCTCGAACACCGGCGAGCCGCCGCCCACGAACACCAGGTGCAGCCTGGGCCGGGCGGCCATCAGCGGCGCGATGGCGTCGATCAGGTCCTTGTGGCCCTTGGTGGCGCGCATCACGGCGACACAGCCGACCACCAGGTCATCGGGCGCCAACCCGAGCTCTCCGCGCAAGGTCGAATGCTCGACCGGCGGCGGCAGCACGATGGGCGAGTATACGGTGGCAATGTGGCTGGCCGGCACGCCACGCGCGATCAGGTGTTCGCGCACATGGTCGCTGACGGTGGTGACGCGATGTGGCAGGCGGGTGTACGACCAGAGCGAGCCGACCTTGTTGGACAGGTGGCGGGTGCGCACGATCAGCGGCGTGCCCGCCAGGCGGCCGGCCGCCGCGGCGATCACCGTATCGCGCCGGCTGTGGGTATTGAGCACGTCGAAACGCCCTTCGCGCAGGATACGGCGGATGGCAATGACGCCCTTGACGTAATTGACCGGACCGTCCATTTCCAGCGTGTGCACGGTGAACCCGGCATCCGACAGGCGCTCGGCCAGTAGCGCGTTCGGCTGGCAGATGGCCTCGAGGTGATGGCCACGCGCGCGCATGGCGTTCATTTCCTTGAAGATGCGGCCTTCCTGGCCGCCGAAGCTGGTGGCCGCTTCCGAGTGGACGATGCGCATCAGTAGGTGACCTCCACGCCGTTCGGCTTGGTCCAGGCGTTCAGGTTCTCGAGCAGCGTGTCGGCCATGCGCACGCGCCATTCCTCGCCCAGCCGCACCGTGCAGAGGAAATTGTTCTTGGTATAGACGATGTCCACCGGCACGCCGGGAATGCCGTTCTCGGGTTCGGCGCGGAACGGATTGAGCATCTGGCGCAGGCGCGCGGCGTCGGCGCTGCCATTGAGTTTGACGCGCAGCGACTTGGCGCGCGCCTCGCGCGCCAGTTGCAGGTCATAGAGCTGCTCGGCCACGATGCGCATGCCGCCGGAATAGTCGTCGTTGCTGACCTTGCCCTGGACGATGACCAACTGGTCTTCGCGCAAACGGCTGCGGTGCTTTTCGTAGAGTTCGTTGAAAACCGAGATCTCGACCTGCGCGGTGCCGTCGTCCAGCACCGCGAACACCATCTTGCCGCGCCGGGTCATCATGACGCGCACGCTGGCCAGCACCCCGCACATCCATTGCAGATCGCGCTGCGGCTCGACCCGCGCCAGTTGCATCGGCACGATCTGGCGCACTTCGTCGCGCCAGGCGTCGAACAGGTGGCCACTGTAGTAGTAGCCCAGCGCCGATTTTTCCTCGGTCAGCTTCTTGTGCAGGTCCCACGGCGCCACCTTGGCCAGTTCGCCGGCCACCACGTCGCTGCTGTCGTCGCCGAACAGCGAGGACTGGTTGGCGCTGCGGGCGGCCTGCTCGGCCGCTTCCATGGCGGTGGGCACCGAGGCCAGCATGGCGGCGCGGTTCGGTTCGATGGTGTCGAACGCGCCGGCCTTGATCAGGGCCTCGATGGTGCGGCGGTTGACCGCGTGCTTGCTGACGCGGCGGCAGAAGTCGAACAGGTTCTGGAAGGGGCCGCCTTCCTTGCGGGCGCGCAGGATATCCTCGACCGCGCCCTGGCCGGTGCCCTTGACCGCGCCCAGGCCGTAGCGCATGGTGCGCGGCGGCTTGCCCTTTTCGGTGTACTTGTCGGCCACCGGCTCGAAGCGGTAGCCCGAGAAGTTGACGTCCGGCGGCAGCACCTCGACGCCGTTGTCCTGGGCGTCGCGGCAGAAGATCTGGACCTTGTCGGTGTCGTCCATGTCGGAGGACATGGTGGCGGCCAGGAATTCGGTCGGGTGGTAGGCCTTGAGCCAGGCGGTCTGGTACGAGATCAGCGCGTACGCGGCCGAGTGCGACTTGTTGAAGCCGTAGCCCGCGAACTTCTCCATCAGGTCGAACAGCTTGACCGCGAGGTCGGGGTCGTGGCCCTTTTCCTTGGCGCCCTTCTCGAACAGTTCGCGGTGCTTGGCCATTTCCTCGGGCTTTTTCTTGCCCATGGCGCGGCGCAGCAGGTCGGCGCCGCCCAGCGAGTAGCCGCCGATGATCTGCGAGATCAGCATCACCTGTTCCTGGTAGACGATGACCCCGTAGGTGCTCTTGAGCGTGCTTTCCAGGTCGTTGTGGAAGTAGTCCACCGCGGCGCGGCCGTGCTTGCGGTTGACGAAGTCGTCCACCATGCCCGATTCCAGCGGCCCCGGACGGTACAGGGCCAGCATGGCGATGATGTCTTCGAAGGTGTTGGGCCGCAGCTTCTTGAGCAGCTCCTTCATGCCACGCGATTCCAGCTGGAATACGGCAGTGGTGTTGGCATCGCACAGGATCTTGTAGGCAGCCGGATCGTCCAGCGCCAGCGCCATGACGTCGAAGTCGCGCTTGTCCGCGTTGAACTGGCGCACGTAGCGCACGGCCCAGTCCAGGATGGTCAGGTTGCGCAGGCCCAGGAAGTCGAACTTGACCAGGCCGGCGGCTTCGACGTCATCCTTGTCGAACTGCGAGACGGCGCTGTTTTCCTGCCCAGGCTGGCAATACAGCGGGCAGAAGTCGGTGAGCTTGCCGGGCGCGATCAGCACGCCGCCGGCGTGCATGCCGATGTTGCGGGTCAGGCCTTCGAGCGGCTTGGCCAGGTCGACCAGCGCGCGCACTTCCTCTTCCTGCTCGTAGCGGTCCTTGAAGGCCGGCTCGTCCTTCAGGGTGCGTTCGAGCGTCCACGGATCCATCGGGTTGAACGGGATCAGCTTGGACAGGCCGTCGCAGAACATGTAGGGCATGTCCAGCACCCGGCCGGCGTCGCGCACCACGGCCTTGGCGCCCAGCGTGCCGAAGGTGGCGATCTGGCTCACGGCGGCGCGGCCGTACTTTTCCTTGACGTAGTCGATGACGCGTTCGCGGTTGTCCTGGCAGAAGTCGATATCGAAGTCGGGCATCGAGACCCGCTCGGGGTTCAGGAAGCGCTCGAACAGCAAGTCGTAACGGATCGGGTCCAGGTCGGTGATGCCAAGCGCGTACGCCACCAGCGAGCCGGCGCCCGAGCCCCGGCCGGGGCCGACCGGCACGCCGTTGTTCTTGCCCCAGTTGATGAAGTCCTGCACGATCAGGAAGTAGCCCGGAAAGCCCATCTGGATGATGGTCTTGCACTCCCAGCGCAGGCGCTCGTAGTACTGCTCGCGCTTGGATTCGCGTTCGGCTTCGTCCGGGAACAGGAAAGCCATGCGCTTTTCCAGGCCCTCTTCGGACAGTTGCACCAGGTAGTCGTCCAGCGACACGCCGTCCGGCGTGGGGAAGTTGGGCAGGCGCGGCTTGCCCAGCACCAGGCTGAGGTTGCAGCGCTTGGCGATCTCGACCGTGTTGGCCAGCGCCGAGGGCACGTCGGCGAAGCGGCGCGCCATTTCCTCGGAACTGAGCAGGTACTGATCCTTGGTGAAGCGGCGCACGCGGCGCGGATTGGCCAGGATCTCGCCTTCGGCGATGCAGACGCGGGCCTCGTGCGCCTGGAATTCGTATTCGTCCAGGAACTGCACCGGGTGCGTGGCCACCACCGGCAGGCCGGCCTCGGCCGCCAGGCGCATGGCGGCCTGGGTGTAGGCTTCGTCGCCATCCATGCCGGCGCGCTGCAGCTCGATGTAGTAGCTGCCCGGAAACATATGCGCCCATTGGCGCGCCAGCGCCAGCGCCGAGACGGCGTTGCCGGCGTCCAGCGCCTGGCCGACGTCGCCGCCGCGGCCGCCCGACAACACGATCAGGCCGTCCTGGCCCTGCAGCCATTCGCGGCGGATTTCGGCGCGGCCCTTGCCCTGGTTGGTCAGGAACGCGCGCGACAGCAGTTCGCACAGGTTCAGGTAACCCTGGTGATTGCGCACCAGCAGCAGCACGCGGAACGGCTTGGCCGGGTCTTCGTCGTTGCTCAGCCAGACGTCGCACCCGGCGATGGGCTTGATGCCGGCGCCGCGCGCGCCCTTGTAGAACTTGATCAGGCCGAACAGGTTCGACAGATCGGTCAGGGCGACGGCCGGCTGGCCGTGCTTGGCGACGCGCTTGATGAGGTCGGGGATGCGCACGATGCCGTCCACCACCGAGAACTCGGAGTGGACGCGCAGGTGGACAAATGGGGACGGGTTTGTTACGGCTTCGGACATAGCGGGAATTGTACCTAGTCGGAGGGCCGAAAAGCGCCGATTGGCCGATTGCGCCAACGCCCGCCGGGCGCCCCTGTGTAACAATAGACGATTGCCCCTGATCACCCGTCGCTGGACGATATTTACGTATGAAATGGCTGATACCCGGGATCTGGCTTGCCGCCATCCTGTTCGCGCACTTCCGCGGCCGCGTCAAGCTGCCGCTGGGCCGGCAATTGCTGGACCATTCGGTGCTGCTCGCGCCGGTCAATGCCTTCATGGTGCTGACTTCGCGGGTGCCGTCGACCCCCTATCTGACCACCAGCGAGATCGCCGAACTCAAGGTGCTCGACGACAACTGGGAGACGATCCGCGACGAGGCCCTGCAGATGGCCGAGCTGCGCCGCATCAAGGCGGCCGACAGCCACAACGACATCGGTTTCAATTCGTTCTTCAAGTACGGCTGGAAGCGCTTCTACCTGAAATGGTATGACGCCCGCCACCCGTCGGCCGAGGAACTGTGCCCCAAGACGGTGGCCATCCTGAAGACGCTGCCCAAGGTCAAGGCCGCCATGTTCGCCGAGCTGCCGCCGGGCGGCAAGCTCAACCCCCACCGCGACCCGTTCGCGGGCTCGCTGCGTTACCACCTGGGGCTGGCCACGCCCAACGACGACCGCTGCCACATCATCGTCGACGGAGAATCCTATAGCTGGCGCGACGGCGAAAGCGTGGTGTTCGACGAGACCTACGTGCACGAGGCCTACAACCACACCGACCAGAACCGCATCATCCTGTTCTGTGACGTCGAGCGGCCGCTCAAGTGGGGCTGGGCCGAAGCCTTCAACCGCTGGTTCGGCCGCGTGGTGATGTCAGCGGCCAGCTCGCCCAACGATGGCGGCGACCAGACCGGCGCCATCAACAAGCTGACCCACGCGCACTGGGTCATCGACCAGAAGCGCAAGGCCTTCAAGGCCTGGAACCGCACCGCCTACAAGGCCACCAAGTACGGGTTGATCATCCTGGTGATCGCGGGCTTCATCGCCCTGTAAGCGCCTGGGCCGGCGGGCGGGCGCCCCCCCTCTAGCCGGCCTCGCGCGGCGGCAGGCTCAGCAGGCCGGTGTGGTAGTCGTAGCCATAGATATCGCCATAGCGCCCCCATTCCACCGCGATCTTCAGCACCCGCTCGGCCTCGTCGGGCTTGAGGAATTCCTCCATCGAGTCCAGGAAGTCCTTCTCCGGCAACGCGCCGGTCGGTTCCTGTTCCAGGCTGTGGCGGATGTGCGCGGCCAGCGGCACGTGCGCCAGCAACTGGCGGCCGAAGATGGCCTGCTTCTGACCCTGGTCGGCCTGCACGTAGCGCTGGCCCAGCGGCGTCAGGAAAATGTCGCCCTTGTCGATCTGCGCCAGTCCGAACAGCCCCAGCGCCTCGCACGCTGGCAGCAGGTCGTCGTCGGCGATCTCGGCCTCCTCGGCCAGCTTGGGCAGATCGGCGCGGCCATGGAATGGCGCCTCGGCCAGCACGTCCAGCACGCCCTCCATGCGTTCGACCTCGGTGTGCGGAAAGCGGTAGCCCAGGCCCTGTTGGCGCGGGGTCGGCATATCGTGCGCCGGCCGCTGCGTCATCAGGGCGTAGACCTCGTCGATCAGTGCCCTCACCTGCGGCGAATCGGGGTTGCGCGGTCGTGGCAGGCCGATCTGGACCTGGCTGCGGATGCGGCCGGGGTCGCTGGAAAAGACGATGATGCGGTCGGCCATCATGACCGCTTCCTCGATGTTGTGCGACACGATCAGGATGCCCTTGGTGGAGATACGGCTCTCGTCCCACAATTCGAGCATGTCGTCGCGCAGCGTTTCGCCCGTCAGCACGTCCAGGGCCGAGAAGGCCTCGTCCATCAGCAGCACGTCGGGGTTCATGACCAGGGCGCGGGCGATGCCGACGCGCTGGCGCATGCCGCCGGACAGTTCGCGCGGCAACGCCCCGCCGAACCCGCCCAGGCCCATCAGGTCCAGCACGGCATCGGCGCGCCTGGCACGTTCGGCCGGCGCCACGCCCTGCGCTTCCAGCCCCAGTTCGACGTTCTGCTGTGCGGTCAGCCAGGGAAACAGCGCGAACGACTGGAACACCATCGTGATGCCGGCGGCCGGGCCATACACCGGCTGGCCGCGGTACGTGACCGTGCCCTGGTCGGCATTGACCAGCCCCGCCATGATGCGCAGCAGGGTCGACTTGCCCGAGCCGGACTTGCCCAGCAGCGCCACGATCTCACCCTCGCGCAGGGTGAAATCGACCTGTTCCAGCACATTGCGCGCGGTGCCATCGGCGGCGCGGAACGACTTGCCGACGCCGTGCAGTTCGATCAGGACATTGGAATGCATGAAGACTCCTACCGGCCGCGGTCTTCGGCCAGCACATACAGTTTGCGCCAGAAAAACCGGTTCAGCAGCATGACAAAGATGCACATGACGCCGATGCCGAGCGCGATGCGGTGGAAATCGCCCTGCTCTGTCATCTGCTTGATGTAGCTGCCCAGGCCGTCGGCCACCAGCGAGGTATTGCCCCAGGATACGTACTCGGCCACGATGCTGGCGTTCCAGGACCCGCCGCTGGCGGTGATGGCGCCTGTGATGAAGCTGGGGAATACCGCCGGCAGGTAAACGCGGCGCCACAGCAGCCAGCCCTTCAGGCCCAGGTTGCCGGCGGCCAGGCGCAATTCGTTGGGGATGGTCGAGGCCCCCGCCACCACATTGAACAGGATGTACCACTGGGTGCCGAAGATGATCAGCGGGCTGAGCCAGATATTGGGGTTGAGTTTCAACGCCACCATCACGAACACCACGGCCGGAAACAGCAGGTTGACCGGAAACGCCGCCAGGAACTGCGCCACCGCCTGCACCCGCTGCGAATACCTGGGTCGCAGACCGATCCAGACCGCGATCGGCACCCAGATCAGCGAGGCCAGCCCGATCAGCACCATCACCCGGACCAGGGTGATGCCGCCCAGGCCGACCACATGCAGCACCTCGCTCCAGCCCACTTCCGCGTGCACGAACACCACCAGCTTGTAGGTGGCCAGCAAAGCGCCGGCGGCCAGCAGCGCATCCCAGACGCGCGTCCAGCGCGGGTCCGGCGGTTTGGCGCGGGCTCGGATCGAGGTGCCGTCATAGGGCACGCTGAACCAGCCCAGCGCGCGCCGCATGCGCGCCCAGAACAGGTTCGACAGAGCCTGCATCCAGCGGCTGCGACGGGTCCAGTCCAGCAGCCAGGACTGCTGCGCCACGTCCGCCTGCGATTCCTCGAAGCGGAACTTGTCGGCCCAGGCCAGCAGCGGCCGGAAGAACAACTGGTCATAGAGCAGGATGCCGGCCATCATGGCGCCGATGGCCCAGGCGATGGCGCGGCCGTTCTCGGCGTCGATGGCCACCGCGATGTAGGAGCCGATGCCGGGCAGCTTGATATCCTGGCCGGCCACCGAGATGGCCTCGGCCGCCACCAGGAAGAACCAGCCGCCGGACATGGACATCATCATGTTCCACAGCAGCCCCGGGGTGGCGTACGGCAGTTCCAGCCGCCAGAAGCGCTGCCAGCCGGAGAGCCGGAACACCCGCGCGGCCTCGTGCAGTTCGGCCGGCACGGTGCGCATCGACTGGTACAGGCTGAACGCCATGTTCCAGGCCTGGGAAGTGAAGATGGCGAAGATCGCCGCGCACTCGACCCCCAGCAGGTTACCGGGAAACAACGCAATGAAGGGCGCGATGGCGATGGCCTGGAAACCCAGGATGGGCACCGATTGCAGGATGTCCAGCATCGGGATCATGGCTTTTTCGGCGGTGCGGAACTTGGCCGCGATGGCCGCGAACACGAAGCTGAACAGCAGCGAAAAGGCCAGCGCCGTGAACATGCGCAGGATGGTGCGCAGCAGGTAGTACGGCAGGTAGATCGGATCCAGCGAGATCGGCAGCGATTCGCCGACGGCGAACGGCCGGCTCATTTGCGATGCGCCATAGGCCATGGCCGCCAGCACCCCCAGCACCAGGGGCAGCAGCGCCCAATCCCAGCGGTTGGGCGCGGAGCGGGACGACGAGGATGGGCGCGTCCGGGTGCTGAAGAGCTCGAACATGTCGGCAATGCTCCAGGGAGCGGGGTGAAGGCCCGCGCATTGGAGCATAACCAGATGACGCATCACTGAACAGAAAACGACTGAAATCTGGCGGTAATACGGGACGGCACGAGCCGTCCCGTATTACCCGGGCGAATCGGCCGTGGCCGGCCGCGTCCAGTCCCGCGAATCAGCGTTGCAGGGACTCCCAGCTTTTCATCAGGCGTTTGACCGACACCGGCATCGGTGTGCGCAATTCCTGCGCGAACAAGGCCACCCGCAGTTCCTCCAGCAGCCAGCGGAACTCGTCCAGGCGGGGGTCGGGCGCCCCTTTCAGGGCCGAGCGGGCCCGCTGGTACTGGGTCAGCAGCGGCGCCATCTCGGCCACCAGCTTGGCGTCGCGGGCCGGATCGGCGCGCAGTTTGTCGATACGCGCCACCGCCGCCTTGAGGTAGCGTGGAAAGTGCGATAACTGGGCGTACGGGGTGTCGCGGATGAACCACTTCGGCACCAGCGCCCCCAATTGCTGCTGCAGGTCGGCGTAGGCCGCGGCGTGCGGCTTGGCCTGCGGCAGCTTGCGCTGCAGGGCCGCGTATTCCGTCAGGATCGTGCCCGCCAGGCGCGCCACTTCCTGGGCCAGCAGACCCAGCCGGCCCTTGCCCTCGGCCCGGCGCGCCTCGAACTGCTGTTCATTGACAGGCCAGGGCTCGGCCAGGCAGGCCTGGCCCAGCGCGCAGTCGATGATCTGGTCGCGCAGTTCCTCCTGCGTGCCCAGTGTCATGTAGAGCATGCTGATCCTGGTCAGGTCGGCCAGGTTCTTTTCCAGGAACTTGACCTGCTCGCGCAGGCCCAGCCGGAACAGCTTGAGCAGGCCGGCGCGATGGGCCTTGCGCGCCTCGTCCGGGTCGTCGAACACGTCCAGGTCGCAATGCGCGCCGCGATCGACCAGCGCCGGGTAACCGATGACCGATTGGCCGCGGCGCTTGATCTCCATGATTTCCGGCAGCGGGCCGAAGGTCCAGGACGTCAGGTTCTCGTGCGCCAGTGCCTGCGCCACCTGGGTGTCGCTGGCGGCCAGTTGCTGGAAGGTGGCCTGGGCCTGCTTGCCGAACTCGGCCCGCAACTGCGCCAGGTTGCGGCCGGCGGCCAGCATGCGGCCGTGCTCGTCGACCACGCGGAAATTCATGAACAGGTGCGCCGGCAACGTCTCCAGCTTGAAGTCGGCGGCGGCCGGACGCACCTGCACCTGGTCCCACATGTCGGCGATCAGGGCGTCCACCAGGCCGGTCTGCGGGTCGCCCAGGCGCTCGAACCAGCGGTCGTAGAAGCCGGCGGCATAGTCGGGCAGCGGCACGCAGTGGCGGCGCAGCTTCTGCGGCAGCGACTTGAGCAGCAGGTGCACCTTTTCCTTGAGCATGCCGGGCACCAGCCATTCGCAGCGCGCCGGATCGATCTGGTTCAGGGCGAACAGCGGCACCGCCAGCGTCACGCCGTCGCGCGGCGAGCCGGGCTCGAAGTGGTAATCGAGCGCCATCGACACGCCCTGCCACTCCACCTTCTTGGGGAAGACGTCGGTGGTGACGCCGGCAGCCTCGTGCCGCATCAGTTCGTCGCGCGTCAGCAGCAGCCTGGCGGCTTCGGCCTTGTCGAGGCCGTTGACCCATTTTTCAAGCGTCGCGGTCTGCGAGATGTCGGCCGGCAGCTGGCGGTCGTAGAAGGCGTAGATCAGCTCGTCGTCGACCAGAATGTCGGGGCGGCGGGTCTGGTGTTCCAGCTTTTCGATGCCGGCGATCAGCTTGCGGTTGTGGGCCACGAAGGCCAGCCGCGTGTCGATCTCGCCCGGCACCAGTGCCTGGCGAATGAACAGTTCGCGCGCCTCGCGCGGATGCACCCGGCCGTACTGGATGCGGCGGCCGCTGTAGATGGTCAGGCCGTATAGCGTAGCGCGTTCGTTGGCCACCACCTGGCCGGCCTTCTTCTCCCAGCGCGGGTCGGACCAGTTCTTGCGGATCAGGTGGGCGCCGACCTTTTCCAGCCAGACCGGGTCGATGCGCGCGACGCAGCGCGCGTACAGCCGGGTGGTCTCGACCAGCTCGGCGGCGACGATCCAGCGGCCGGCCTTCTTCACCAGGCGCGAGCCCGGATGGATGTGGAAGCGGATCTCGCGGGCGCCCTGGTAATGGCCGCCCTCGTCGCTCTTGAAGCCGATGTTGCCCAACAGGCCCGACAGCAGCGCCATGTGCAACTGCTCGTAGGTGGCCTCGACCTGGTTGACGCGCCAGCCCTGCTCGCCGACCAGGGCGGCCAACTGGGTGTGGACGTCGTGCCATTCGCGCAGTCGGATGGGCGACAGGAAGTTCTGCCGCAGCAGGCCCACCAGCTTGCGCTGCGAGGCCTTGTGCTGCACCTGCTCGCCGTACCAGCGCCACAGCTTGAGGAAGGAAATGAATTCGGACTTGTCGTCGGCGAACTTGGCGTGCGCGGCCTCGGCCGCCTCGCGCTCCTGCATGGGGCGGTCGCGCGCGTCCTGCACCGACAGCGCCGAGGCGATGATCAGCATTTCCGCCAGGCACTGGTGCTCGCGCGCGGCCAGGATCATGCGGCCGATGCGCGGGTCCACCGGCAGCTTGGCCAGTTCGTGGCCGGTGCGGGTCAGGACGAACGAGGCGCCGGTGCGGCTGGCGTCGTCGCCGTCGTCGGCCGCGGCCAGCTCGATCGCGCCCAGCTCCTGCAGCAGGTGGTAGCCGTCGGCCACCGCGCGCCCGGGCGGGGCCTCGACGAACGGGAACTGCTCGATGTCGTCCAGCTTGAGCGACTTCATCCGCAGGATCACGGACGCCAGCGAGGAACGCAGCACTTCGGGGTCGGTGAAGGCGGCGCGGGCGTTGAAGTCGGCCTCGTCGTAGAGGCGGATGCAAAGGCCCGGGCCGACGCGGCCGCAACGGCCGGCGCGCTGGTTGGCCGAGGCGCGGCTGACCGGCTCGATGCGCAGTTGCTCGACCTTGTTGCGCCAGGAATAGCGCTTGACGCGCGCCAGGCCGCTGTCGACCACGAAGCGGATGCCGGGCACCGTCAGCGAGGTTTCCGCCACGTTGGTGGCCAGCACGATGCGGCGCGCGTTGCCGCGCGGATGGAAGATCTGTTCCTGCTCGGCCTGCGACAGGCGCGCGTACAGCGGCAGCACCTCGGTGCCGGCCGGGTGGCGCTTGCGCAGCGCCTCGGCCGATTCGCGGATCTCGCGCTCGCCGGGCAGGAACACCAGCACGTCGCCGGGGCCGTGGCGGGCGCACTCGTCGACCGCGTCGACGATGGCGTCGATCAGGTCGCGCTCCTCGTCGCCCGACATGCGTTCGCGCTCGCGGCCCGGCTTGACGGGCGCGGCCTCTTCCTCGGCCTCCTCGCGCACCGGGCGGTAACGCACCTCGACCGGGTACAGCCGGCCCGAGACCTCGATCACCGGCGCCGGCTTGTCCTCGGACGCGGCGAAATGGCGGGCGAAGCGCTCGGCGTCGATGGTGGCCGAGGTGATGATGACCTTCAGATCGGGGCGGCGCGGCAGCAACTGCTTGAGATAACCAAGCAGGAAGTCGATGTTCAGGCTGCGTTCGTGCGCCTCGTCGATGATGATGGTGTCGTAGCGGCGCAGCAGCGGGTCGCGCTGCGACTCGGCCAGCAGGATGCCGTCGGTCATCAGCTTGATCGACGCGTTCGGGCCGGTGCGGTCGTTGAATCGCACCTGGTAACCCACCACCTCGCCCATCGGCGTATTCAGTTCCTCGGCGATGCGCTTGGCCACCGAGGTGGCGGCCAGCCGCCGCGGCTGCGTGTGGCCGATCATCTTCTGGCGGCCGCGGCCCAGTTCCAGGCAGATCTTGGGCAACTGGGTGGTCTTGCCCGAGCCGGTCTCGCCGCTGACGATGACCACCTGATGACCGGCAATGGCGCGCGCGATCTCCTGGCGCCGCGCACTGACGGGCAGGTCTTCGGGGTAGGTCACGACGGGGATGGGCCGTTCGGGGCGGGGCGCCGGGGCGCCGGCGCGCGGTTTGCCGGGGGCCCGGGTCGGCCCGTCGGCCGGCAGGGGCGGCCGCGGGCGGGAGGATTCTGGCATGTACGATTTGTCCGGTTAGCCGCCTATTATATAAACGCCCCGCGGCCATATAATTTCGCCACGCCGTCGCGCGACGGCGCGTTGACGCGGCCCGGCGCCGCGTTGTTGCCACTCTCAGGAATTGCCCCGCCCATCATGCCCGACCTGGAACCAGACACTGTCTCCGCCCTTGAAGCCCCCGAATTCGCCCCAGCCCAGTTCGTCCGATGGTTCCGAGATGTCGCCCCCTATGTGCACGCGTTCCGCGGCAAGACCTTCGTGGTGGCGTTCGGCGGTGAATTGGTACAGGCCGGGGCGCTGAACGCGCTGGTGCAGGATCTGTCGCTGCTGTCCTCGCTGGGCGTGCGGCTGGTGCTGGTGCATGGCTCGCGCCCCCAGGTAAACGAACAACTGCGCCTGAAGGGTTTCACCCAGCAGTTCGACCGCGGCCTGGCCCCGACAGACGCCGCCGCGCTCGAATGCGCCAAGGAGGCCGCCGGCGAGATCCGCCTGGACATCGAGGCCGCGTTCAGCCAGGGCCTGCCGAACACGCCGATGTCGCACGCGCACATCCGCGTCATTTCGGGCAACTTCGTCACCGCGCGCCCCACCGGCGTGCTGGACGGAGTGGACTACAAGCACACCGGCCAGGTGCGCAAGATTGACGTCGACGCGCTCAAATTCGCGATCGAAAAAGGCTCGTCGGTGGTGCTGCTGTCCCCGCTGGGCTTCTCGCCCACGGGCGATGCCTTCAACCTGGCCATGGAAGACCTGGCCACCAGCGTGGCCGTGGCGCTGCGCGCCGAAAAGCTGATCTTCCTGTCCAGCGGCCAGGGCGTGCTGAACGACGACGGCTCGGTCGATACCGAACTGGCGCGGGTGGATGCCGACGCGCTGCTGGCCGCCGGGTCGCTCGACGAGGAGACCGGCGCCTACCTGCAATATGCCTCGCTGGCGGTCAAGCGCGGCGTGGCCCGCGCCCACCTGGTGCCGTTCGCGCTGGATGGCAGCGTGCTGCTGGAGATCTTCACCCACGATGGCGTCGGCACCATGGTGGTGGAAGACACGCTGGACGATCTGCGCCCCGCCACCCTGGACGACGTCGGCGCCATCCTCAGCCTGATCGAACCGCTGGAAGCCGACGGCACGCTGGTGCCGCGCCCGCGCAGCGTGATCGAGCGTGATGTCGAGAATTTCACCGTGCTGGAACACGATGGCGTGATCTACGGCTGCGCCACGCTGCACAACTTCCCCGGCGAAAACATGGCCGAGATGGCCTGCCTGATCGTGCACCCCGAATGGCAGGGTTCGGGCGAAGGCGAGATTCTGCTGCGCCATATGGAATCGCGTGCCCGTGCCTCTGGCGCCAAACGCCTGTTCGTCCTGACCACGCGCACTTCGCACTGGTTCATGAAGCGCGGCTTCGTGCCGGGCGGCATCACCGACCTGCCGCGCGAAAAGCAGAACAACTACAACCGCTCGCGCAACAGCCTGGTATTCATCAAGAAGCTATAGGCCGGCGGCCGGCCCTGCCGCGCCACCGCCCCCTACCCGCAGTGCCCGCAGGGGCTTGGCGGCCTTCCGGCGCCAAGCCCGCTAAAATGACGCATTACCCATTCTTTCCGGCAGCGAACCATGGCCCGTACCGTCAACTGTGTGAAATTGAAGCGTGAAGCCGAAGGGCTGGATTTTCCGCCCTACCCCGGCGAACTCGGCACCCGCATCTGGCAAAGCATTTCCAAGGAAGCTTGGGAAGAGTGGAAGCAGGTGCAGACCCGCCTGGTCAACGAAAACCGCCTGAACCTGGCCGACGCCCGCGCCCGCAAGTACCTGCAGCAGCAAATGGAACGCTTCCTGTTCGAGGACGGCAGCGTCGAAGCCCAGGGCTACGTTCCGCCCTCGGCCTGATCCGCCGCGGCGCGCGGCACGCCTGTGAAGCCCCTCGCCCGCGAGGGGCTTCGCGCTTTCCGGCGGGGCCCGTGCGCCGCGCCCGACTTAAGATTCCGCTATTGCTGGCCGTATTGACGCTGTCATGACAGAAGAACCGAGTTCCGTCTCGTCCACCGACTTTCCCGGAACCATCCGGCGCGCGCTCGCGATCGCCCCCGACCGCAAGCAGGGCACGCTGGACGATGTGCGGCATGTCGTCATCCTGATGCAGGAAAATCGGTCCTTCGACCATTATTTCGGCGCCCTGCCAGGGGTGCGCGGCTTCGCCGATCCACACTGCGTGCCCACCTCGGACGGCGATGTGCTGACCCAGCGCGATGGCAAAACGCGGGTCCGTCCCTATGCGCTGCAAGACGAGTACGCCAGCCATGTCCCGGTGGGCTACATCACGCCACACACCTGGGACGATGCCCAGCGCGCCTGGAACGATGGCCGCATGGACCAGTGGCTGGTGGCCAAGCGCCGCCTGGGCATGGGCGCCTACCGCCCCGCCGAGCTGCCCTTCCAGACGGCGCTGGCCAATGCCTTCACGCTGTGCGAGGCCTATCACTGCTCGATCCAGGCGGGCACCAATCCGAACCGGCTGTTCCTGTGGACCGGCACCAACGACCCGCTCGGACGCGCCGGCGGCCCGGCCCTGGTCAACACCCATGACCGCCTCGGCCCGGCCGACCAGGGTTATGGCTGGACCACCTACCCCGAGCGCCTGCAGGCCGCTGGCATCGACTGGCGCATCTACCAGGACATGGCGGACAACTTCCATGACAATCCGCTCGCCGGCTTTCGCCAGTACCGCCGCCAGCATGGCGCCGGCCACGCCGACGCGCCGCTGCGCGACCGCGCCCTGTCGACCCACACCCTGGACGACCTGGCCCGCGACGTCGACCAGGGCACGCTGCCGCAAGTGTCATGGATCATCGCCCCCGCCGCCGATTCCGAACACCCGGAGGTCTCGTCGCCAAGACAGGGCGGCGCCTATACCGAGCGCGTGCTGGAAATCCTGACCCGCAATCCCTCCGTCTGGAGCGGCTGCGTGTTCCTGGTCACCTATGACGAGAACGACTGCTTCTTCGACCACATGCCCCCACCGGCGCCGCCTGCCCGCGATGCTGCCGGTCGGCCGGGCGGCCTGTCGACCGTGGAGCTGGACGGTGAGTACCACGACACCCGCCACGGCCCCAGCGCCGCCACCCCGGATGATCCGCCCGCCCTGCATGGACGCGGCTTCGGCCTGGGCCCGCGCGTGCCGATGCTGGTGGTCTCGCCCTGGAGCCGCGGCGGCTGGGTCAATTCGCAGGTGTTCGACCACACCTCGGTGATCCGTTTCCTCGAAGCCCGCTTCGGCGTCGTCGAGCCCAACATCAGCGCCTGGCGCCGCGCCGTGGCCGGCGACCTGACTTCCGCCTTCGACTTCGCCGGCGATCGCACCGTGCGGCACGCCGACAGCGTGCGCCACGCCTGCGCCCTGCCCTATGCCCTGGAAGCGGTGGGCCGCATGAGCGCCGACGGCGAACACTACCGCCTCACCTTCCGCAACCCCGGTTCGGTAGGCGCGGTGCTGCATGTGTACGACCGCTTGGCGCTGGACCGCGCGCCGCGCCGCTACACCATCGGCGCGGGCGCGCGGCTGGACGACGGCTGGCGACTGGATGGCGAAGGCGCCTATGACCTGTGGTTGCTGGGTCCGGATGGCTTTCACCGCCAGTTCCGTGGCGACAGGCGCGACGCCGGCCTGCTCGAAACGCAGTTGGTGCCGGTCAGCTCGGGCCTGCGCCTGCGCCTCATCAACCACGGCGATGCGCACCTGTCAGTGCAGATCGAATCGCGCATGGGCGATGGCTGGCGCGCCATGGTGCACGTGCAGGCCGGCGGCGCGCTGGAATTGAAATACGCTGGCTGCGAGGACTGGTACGACCTGGATATCAGCGCGCAGGACCTGCCCGCTTTCGGCCGGCGCCTGGCGGGCCGCATCGGCGCCGGCAAGGCGGGCGTGCCGGACCCCCGGCTGTGCCAGGGCGCCGGCCTGCCGCCGCGCTGACGCCGCCCGGCTCCGAAAACCCCGGGCGCTGCGGCGTCCCGGGATGTCCTGCTGCGCCAGGCCAGGCGCAAACGCCGGCGGTCAGGCCGCCGCGAGGCTCACTCGTCCTGCGAGTCAGGCGTGTCTTCTTCACCGCGCGCCAGGCGCTCGGTGTTCTTGACGCCAGTGTGGCGCACATCGGCACCCTTGACCATGTAGATCACGCGCTCGGACATGTTCTTGGCGTGATCGCCGATGCGCTCGAGCGCGCGGGCGATGAAGATCATGTCGATGGCACGCGAAATGGTGCGCGGGTCTTCGATCATGTAGGTGATCAGGTGGCGCAGCGCCCCCTTCCATTCCTTGTCCACTTCCTTGTCGCTGCGCACCACGGCGGCGGCCAGGATCGGGTCGAGACGGGCGAAGGCATCCAGGGCCTGATGCAGCATGGTGCGCACGTTCGCGGCCATGTGACGCAGCTCGATCACCGGAATGTGGCGCAGTTCCGATTCATGGATGCGGCGCGCCACGGTGGCCACTTTCTCGGCCTCGTCGCCCGAGCGCTCCATGTCGGTCAGCATCTTCGACACCGCCATCAGCATGCGCAGGTCGATGGCAGTGGGCTGGTGGCGCGCCAGGATGCGGCTGATGCTCTCGTCGATCTCCACTTCGTGGCGATTGACTTCCTTTTCGCGCTCGCGCACCTTTTCAACCAGCGTCAGGTCGCCGCTGGCCAGGGCGTCAATGGCCTCCTGGATCATGGCCTCGACCACGCCGCCCATTTGCAAGAACTGCGAACGGACGCTTTCCAGGTCAGCGTCGAACTGCTTGTTTGTGTGCTCCGTCATCCGGGCTCCCTGCGTGGTTGGTCTCATTGCATTGCCCCGATATGAAAGCGTTTCAATCAAGAATGGGCCTGCACAACCCGCAAGGTTATGACCCAAGTGTGACAGGATTATGAATCGCGGCCGGGGGGCCCGCAAGCGCGCGCGCCCCGGCGCCAGCCCGCACTCAGGCGCGGCGATCCAGGCGGCGGATGCCGTTCTGGGTGGCCAGCAGCGCCACGTCGGCGCCGGCGATGGCGAACAGGCCGCAAGTGACCACGCCCGCCAGGTTGTTGACGCGGGCTTCCAGACCCGGCGCGTCGGTGATCGACAGGCCCGACACGTCCAGGATGATATTGCCGTTGTCCGTCACGAAACCGTCGCGCAGGCGCGGCTGGCCGCCCAGCGCCACCATGGCGCGGGCTACCGACTCGCGCGCCATCGGGATGACCTCGATCGGCAGCGGGAACTTGCCCATGACCTCGACCAGCTTGGACTCATCGGCGATGCAGACGAAGCGGTCGGCCACAGAGGCCACGATCTTCTCTCGCGTGAGCGCGCCGCCGCCGCCCTTGATCATGTGCAGGTTGGCGTCGATCTCGTCGGCGCCGTCGACGTAGATCGGCATCGACGCCACGTCGTTCAGATCCAGCACCTTCAGGCCGTGACCGGCCAGGCGCGCCGCGCTGCGCTCGGAACTGGCGACGGTGCCGCCTAGACGCCCCTTGAAACGCGCCAGGCCGTCGATGAAGAGATCGGCCGTGGAACCGGTGCCGACGCCGATGATGACATCGGGTCCGGCAACCTGTTCAACCAGTTCCAGGGCCGCGTCGGCGGCTTGTTGCTTGAGTTCTTGTTGCGAGAGCATGGGGAAAATGCGCAAAAAAGGTGAGTGAAGCCAGGAAATTTAGCACGCGGCCGCTGCGGGCCAGGCCCGCGCCAGCAGCGCCGCCACATCGGTGCCGGCCGCCAGCTCGCCGAACACCCCGCCCGCCCCGTCCAACCGGCTGCCGACGAAGCCCCGCGCCACGGGCTCGGGGGCATGCCGGATCAACAACGCCGCCTGCCACAGCCGCGCCAGCCCGCAGGCGATGCGGCGTGCCTGGAACTCGGCCTGGGCCGGCTCGGCCAACCACGCGCGCCACTGCGCCAGCGCCGCGTCGAACTCGCGATGCTGGCCGCAGGCGGGCGCGAACTCGCTTTCCAACGCCGGCAGCGCCTCGGGCTCGCGCTGCAGGGCCCGCAGCACATCCAGCGCCATGACGTTGCCCGACCCCTCCCAGATGGAATTGACCGGCGTTTCCCGATACAGGCGCGGCATCGGCCCTTCTTCGACATAGCCGTTGCCTCCCCAGACCTCCATGCATTCGGCCACCGCCGCGATCGCGCGCTTGCAGACCCACAGCTTGGCCGCCGGCGTGCCGACCCGTGCCAGCGCGCGCGCGGCGGGGTCGGCGCGCTCATCCACCGCCCGCGCCAGGCGCAGCGCCAGCGCCTGGGCGCTCTCGGCCTCCAGCGCCAGGTCGGCCAGCACATTGCGCATCAGCGGCTGAGCCAGCAGGGGCTTGCCGAAGGCGTGGCGGTGGCCGGCATGGTGCAGCGACTGCACCAGCGCCTGGCGCAGCAGCGCGGCGCTGCCCAGCACGCAATCGAGCCGGGTGGTGGCCGCCATTTCCAGGAGTACCGCCAGGCCGCGGCCGGGTTCGCCCACCATCACGCCCCAGGCATCCTCGAACTCGACTTCCGCGCTGGCGTTGCTGTGATTGCCGAGCTTGTCTTTCAAGCGGCGGATGCGCACGGCATTGCGCGGCCCGCCGGGAATCCAGCGCGGCACGAAGAAGCAACTGAGTCCCTCGTCGGTCTGCGCCAGCACCAGGTGGGCGTCGGCCTGCGGCACCGAGAAGAACCATTTGTGGCCCACCAGTTGATAAGCGCAGCCACGGCCGGCCGCCCCCAGCGGCGTGGCGCGGGTGGTGACCGCGCGCAGGTCGGAACCGCCCTGCTTCTCGGTCAGGCCCATGCCGATCAGCGCGCCGCGCTTGCCGGACAGCGGCGCGTCGGCCCCGTCGAACTCGCGTGAAGACAAGGCCGGCAACCAGTCGCCGGTGTAGTCGATCACGCCTGCCGGCTCGCGTTGCAGCAAGGGCACGGCCGCAAAGGTCATGGTGGTCGGGCACAGCGTGCCCGCCTCGACCTGGCCCTGCATCAGGTAGGCCGCAGCGCGCGCCACCTGCGCGCCCGGCACCGGCTGGACCCAGGCGCGGCTGTGCAGCCCGCGCGCCACAATGCCGCTCATCAGCAATTGCCAGGCGGGATGGAATTCCACATGGTCGATGCGATGGCCGCCACGGTCATACGCAAGCAGCCGTGGCGGGTAGCGGTTGGCATCGGCGCCGGCGGCCAAGGTCTGGGCCCGGCCGAGCCAGGCGCCATGCGCGGCCAGATCGCCGGTCCAGGCGCCGGCACCCTCGCGCCCGACGCCCTCGCGCAACGCCGGATCGGTATCGTAGAGGGAATAATCCTCCAGGGGCGGGACCTGGTTGAGCACGGTGTGAGTCACGAACGACGACATGCTGGCTCCTTCCTCGTTGATGCGCCGCTGGCATCGGCGCGCCCGCCCATGGGCCTATCTGGCGATGGGCGCCACCCGCTGCCAGGGCCGCAGGGCCTCGACCTGGGCGGCCAGTTCCAGCAACCAGGCTTCGCTGCCCAGCGGGCCCATGACCTGGATGCCGATCGGCAAGCCGTCGGCCGACAGGCCAAACGGAATGGAAATGGCCGGCATGCCCGTCAGGTTGGCCAGCGGCGCGAACGGCGAATAGCCGATCACGCCCTTCTTACCCAGGCGATAGGCCAGGTAGTCGGCGTTGTCCATCGCATAGCGGCCGATGGGGGCAGGCGGTTGCGCCAGCACCGGCGACAGGAACAGGTCGTGGCCCTGCGTGCCTTCGCGATGCAGGAAGCGGCCGATGCGGCGCGTGATCTCGTGGCAGGTGTCGACGCAGGCCACGTACTGCGCGCCGGAAATGGCGCGGGCGTACTCGCGCGCTCCCAGCGTGGTCGGCTGCAATTCGTCCGCGGCAAGACGACGATTGCGCGCGCCGACGAAGCTGTCGATGGCATTGGCGGCGGCGCTGGCGATCAGCGGCAGCATCGGCGACAGCACTTCCTCGGAACCCACCGGCGGCGCGGCCACCACCAGTTCGTGGCCCAGGCCGGCGAACAGGCGCGCGGCCTCGTCGACCGCCGCCGCGACCTCGGGATGAATGGCTTCGCCTTCGTAGGTGGTGTTGATATAGGCAATGCGGCGGCGCGGCGACGAGCGCGGATCGGCCGCCACCCGCGCCACGATGTCGCGATAGGATTCGACCGGCCTGGCCGGCGCCGCATAGGGCGCGCCAACGTCGGCGCCGGCGCTGATATCCAGCGCCGCGGCGCAATCGCGCACCGACAGCGTCATCATGTGTTCGGTGGCCAGGCCGCCCCAGCCTTCGCCCTTGAGCGGGCCCAGCGGCATCATGCCGCGCGAGGGCTTCAGGCCCAGCACGCCGCAGCACGAGGCCGGAATGCGGATCGAGCCGCCGCCGTCGCTGCCGTGGGCGATGCGCACCATGCCGCTGGCCAGCGCCGCCCCGGCGCCGCCGCTGGAACCGCCGGCGCTGTAGCCAGCCTTCCAGGGGTTCTGGGTCGGCGCGCCGTAGACGGGCGACTCGCTGGTGGGGCTCAGGCCGAGTTCGGCGCTGGTGCTGCGGCCGAACGGAATCAGGCCGGCGCGGCGGTAGCGCTTGACGATCTCGGCGTCGACGCTCCAGTCGACCTGGCCGTACAGCACCGAGCCCATGGCACTAGGCAAGCCAAGCGCGGCGGTGCCAAGGTCCTTTAGCAGCGTCGGCACGCCCAGGAACGGCCGCTCGCGCAGCAGCGCCAGGCGCTGTTCGGTCGACAACGCCGCCAGCGCATCGTCCTGCGCGCGCGCCAACTCCAGGCCGAGTTCGGCGCGCACGCCACAGGCCGCGTTGATCGACGGATTGCGCGCCGCCACCCGTTCCAGTGCCTGTTCCATGGCGGCCAGCGCCGTCGTGGCTCCCTGGGCGATGTCGGCGCCCAGCGCCATCGCGTCGAAGGAAGAGGAATCAACTCGGTCAGCCGTGGCCATGCTTGCGATGCTCCTGGTATCGACGGCGGAATGCCGCAAGTATGAGGATATCGGCAGAGCGGCCGGGTCACAAGCGGGCCGCGGCGGGCGCCAGCCGCGGCCGTGCCGGTCAGGTAGCGGAACCCGGCTCGGCGGCTGTCTGCGCGCCGCCGGAATCGTCGCCACCCGCCTCGGCCTCGCCGCCCAGCAGCCGCCGCGCCTCGGCCTCGGGCAGCGCCTCCACGCTTTTCAGGTTGCGCAGCATGGCGCGCGTGCGCACCTCGGTCTGGCCGATCTTGCTGCTGGCGGTGTCCAGCGTCTTCTTGACACCGGCGAGCGCGTCACCGAACTTGCCGAACTCAGTCTTGACCGCGCGCAGCACCTGCCAGACCTCGGACGAGCGCTGCTCGATGGCCAGCGTGCGGAATCCCATCTGCAGGCTGTTGAGCAAGGCCGCCAGGTTGCTGGGGCCTGCCACGTTGATGCGCAGGTCATGCAGGCGGTCCAGCAGCCCGGGACGCCGCAGCACTTCCGCGTACAGACTCTCGGTAGGCAGGAACATGATGGCGAAATCGGTTGTGTGCGGCGGCGCGACGTACTTGCCGGCGATCGAGCGGGCCTGCAATTCCACCGCCTTGCCCAGCGCCGCACCGGCCGCCTTCACCCCTTCGGCATCGGCCGCGTCCTGCGCATCCATCAGGCGCTCGTACTCTTCCTTGGGAAACTTGGCGTCGATCGGCAGCCAGACCGGCGCGCCCCCCTCGCCCCGCCCGGGCAGGCGGATGGCGAACTCGACCACCGCATCGCTGCCCGGAACCGGCTTGATATTGCTGGCGTATTGGTCAGGCGTCATGTTGTCTTCGATCAGCCGCGCCAGTTGCACCTCGCCCCAGGTGCCGCGCGACTTGACGTTGGTCAGCACGCGCTTGAGATCGCCCACGCCGGCCGCCAACACCTGCATCTCGCCCAGCCCCTTGTGCACCGCCTCGAGTCGCTCGGACACCTGCTTGAACGACTCGCCCAGGCGCTGTTCGAGGGTGGCGTGCAGCTTCTCATCGACCGTGCGGCGCATGTCGTCGAGCTTGGCACTGTTGTCATTCTGCAACGCTTGCAGGCGCTGGTCGACCGTCGCGCGCACCTCCATCAGGCGTCGCTCGCTGATCTGGATCAGGCCCTGCAACTGGTCGCCGAAGCCGGCCGCAAAGCGCGCCAGCGACTCGGCCGATTCGGCCCGCGCCGCCTGTGCGTCGCGAGTCAGGGCGGCGCGCAGTTCGCCCTGCGACTGGGCCAGTTCCTGACGCAGGCCGCGAGTGGATTCGGCAACTTCGGCGCGCAGGCCGCGCTGGCTCTCGGCCATCTCGGCGCGCAAGGCGCGCTCGGTGCGCTCGAGTCCATCGAGCAGGGCATCCAGGCGTTCATCGCGGCCGGGCCGCGACGACCACGCCAACAGGCACGCCAGGCAGGCCAGCACCGCGCCAGCGGCGGCGATCCACAGCAGAACCTCGTTCGACAAAACCGATCCTCGACGAATAACGCGCCCACGCCGGGCACGCGAAATTATAGGACTGCGTTCCGACCCCTGTATCGATCCGAAACGACTTCCCGGACCCCAACCAAAAACAAAAGCAAGCAACGGCATTAAACTGTTAACGACTTATATAAAAACCTTAAAAACAGTTGAATACGGCTGATTTTCCTTCGCTCTGTCCACCTCCCGTCGCCTTCGGCACCGTCTTCGGTCCCTTGAATCTGAATGACGAGACGCCGGTCGCCATCGGCGGCGATCGCCATATCTTCCAGCACCCCCATGCCCCAGCCCTGCTGGTGAAGGTCATGGACATGCAGGCACGCGCGGTCTACCTGGAAGCGCGCCCGTTCAAGCGCTGGTACAAGCAATACCAGCGCGAAAGCGCCTACCGCGTCTACCTGAACGAAATCACCGAATACGTCACCACCACCACGCGCCCCTCCGGGGTCTGGCAGGTGCCGATGGCGCGCATCCTGGGCGTGGCGCAGACCACGCTGGGCCTGGGCCTGCTGGTCGAGAAGATCACCGACGAGGCCGGCAACATCGCGCCCACCGTCGCCGATCTGGCGCGCCAGGGCAAGATGGACGACACCCTGTCGGCGCAACTGGACGAATTCATCGAAGACCTGGCCGACGCCCACGTGGTGCTGCACGACCTGTCGGCCGCCAACATCGCCTGTGGCCAGAACGCCGATGGCAAGTCGGGACTGTTCCTGATCGACGGTTTCGGCGTGCTGCCGCTGGTCCCGGTATACGCCTGGAGCAAGCGGCTGAACCGCCGGCGCATCCAGCGCAAATACAGCGAAATGCGCGCCGCCATGGCGCGGCGCACCCGCGAGGCGGCACTCAAGGCCGGCCGTGCCGACGGCGGTCCGCCGGCCTGACGCCTCAAGGCACCCGCCGCAGCGGCGCCCCCTGCTGATCGACCCAATGGTAATCGCGCCCCGCCTGCTGGCCGCGGCGCAGGGGATTGCGCGTGCACCACGCGGCATACGCCGGGTCGACGTAGCGGTACTCGAGGTGTTCGTCGCGCCCGGGCGGAATGCCCAGGCGGGCGGTGCTGATCAAGGCTTGCGGCGACTCGCCCACGTCTTCCACGAAAAGCGCCCGTGGATCAAAGCGGCGCGCATCCCAGTCCGGCACCTTCAGCCCCAGCGCGCGGCACAACAGCGTCTGGCCGGCGCACAACCGGGCCGGCGGCCGCGGCCGCCCCTGGGTATCGGGATTCAGAGCCTGCATGCGGGCCAGCGCCTCGGGGCCGGACAGCGCGTCGATCCAGGGGTAGCCTGATTTGATCAGCACGGCGTTGCCGGGGCCGCCCGCGCTGAAATTGAGCGAATCGCCGCCGCGGGCATAGTACATATAGACCACGCCGCCATCCATGAACAGGGCGCGGCGCTTGTGGGTGTAGCCGAGCGAGGCGTGGCTGCCCTTCTCTTCCAGGTAGTAGGCCTCGGTCTCGATGATGCGCGCCGACAGCCACAGGCCGTCGACCCGGTGGCGCACCACCTTGCCCAGCAGTTCGCGCGCCAGCTGGCGCGCATCGCGATTGAAAAAGGCATCGGGCAACGCCTTGCCGGCGCCGCGCGATGCCTTGTCGGCCCTGGCCGCCACGGGATCAGGCGAAGCGTTCGCCGTAGCGCTTTTCGCTGAAACCGACGCCGACCTCGCCGTCCGGCGTCACCGCCACCGGGCGGCGCACCAGCGCCGGGAACTCGGCGATCAGCTTGGTCCACTGGGCGTCGGTGCTGGCCGTCTTGCGCTCGTCCGGCAGATTGCGCCAGGTCATCGAGGCGCGGTTGACCAGCTTTTCCCAGCCGCCGAGCTGGCCGGCCCATTCCTTCAGGGTGGCGGCCGGCACCGGGTGGTCGCGGTAGTCGATGAACTGGTGGTCGACGCCGTGCGCGGTCAGCCACTCGCGCGCCTTGACGCAAGTGCTGCACTTGGCCAGGCCATACAGGGTGGTTTGCTTCATTTGGGTTCGGACTCCTTGCGCCGTTGCATGCGGTTGGCCAGGATGACGCAGGTGCCCACCGCCAGGATGAACAGCGTCGCCAACGCATTGATCTCGGGTTTCAGGCCCAGCCGCACGCGCGAGAAGACTTCCATCGGCAGCGTGCTGGAGCTGGGGCCGGACAGGAACGACGCCAGCACCACGTCGTCCAGCGACAGCGTGAAGGATAGCAGCCAGGCCGAGGCCAGCGCCGGCGCGATCAGCGGCAGCGTAATCCTGAAGAACACGGTGATGGGCGTGGCGCCCAGGTCCAGCGCGGCCTCTTCGAGCGAGCGGTCGAGGTCGCGGATGCGGGTCTGGATCACCACCGCCACGAAGGCCATGCACAGCGTCACGTGGCCGACCCAGATGGTGAAAATGCCGTTCTCGGCCGGCCAGCCGAGGTGGCCGCGCAGTTCCACGAACATCAGCAAGAGCGAAATGCCCAGCACCACTTCGGGGATCACCAGCGGCGCGCTCAGCATGCCGACGTACAGCGCGAAACCGCGGAAGCGCCCCATGCGGGCCAGCACGTAACCGGCCCAGGTGCCGATGATGACGGCCGCGGTGGCGGTCATGGCGGCGATGCGGAACGACAGCCAGGCCGCGCGCAACAGCGCGTCGTCATTGAACAGCGAGTGGTACCAGCGCAGCGAGAAACCGGTCCAGGAAGTGACGGCGGGCGATTCATTGAACGAGAACACCATCAGGCTGATGATGGGCACGTACAGGAAGAAGTAGCCCAGCCCCAGCACCACGGCGCGCAAGGTCTTGTTGGGACCGTTCATTTGCGCCCTCCGCTGGCCAGTTCCTGCTGCTTGACCTGGTTGTACTGGAACAGCGCCAGCGGCACCAGCAACAGCAGCACCATCACGCAGGTCACCGCCGAGGCCATCGGCCAATCGGTATTGTTGAAGAACTCGTTCCACATGACCCGGCCCATCATCAGCGTGTTGGCGCCGCCCAGCATTTCGGGAATGACGTATTCGCCGACCGCCGGGATGAACACCAGCATGGCGCCGGCGATCACGCCCTGGCGCGACAGCGGCACGGTGATCTGCCAGAACGCCTGCCAGGGCTTGGCGCCCAGGTCGTAGGCGGCCTCCAGCAGGCGCAGGTCCATCTTCACCAGCGTGGCGTACAGCGGCAAAATGAAGAACGGCAGGTAGGCATAGACCATGCCGATGTAAACGGCCAGGTCGGTGCGGTAGATCTCCAGCGGGCTGGAGATGATGCCGAGCCATTGCAGGAAGTTGTTCAGGAGCCCATCGTTGCGCAGGATGCCGACCCAGGCGTACACGCGCAGCAGCAGCGAGGTCCAGAACGGCAGGATCACGCCCAGCAGCAGCAGGTTGCGCACGCGCGGCGACGACCGCGCGATGTAGTACGCCATGGGATAGCCGATCAGCACGCAGGCCAGCGTGGTGATGGCGGCGATCTTGACCGAGCTGAGATAGGTGGCGACGTACAGGCTGTCGGTGAACAGCAGGATGTAGCCGCGCAGGTGCAGGCTGAACTGCACCGCCTCGTCCTTGAATTCGGCCAGCGAGGTGTATGGCGGAATGCCGAACTTGAGTTCGGCGAAGCTGATCTTGAACACCAGCAGGAACGGCACCAGCAGGAACAGCACCAGCCAGGCGAACGGCGGCACCACCGCCAGCGCCCGGCCCGAGGGCAGCCAGTCGCGGGGCGAGAAGCGGCTCATGACGCCAGCACCGTCGCGCTGTCGGCGTCCCAGCTGACGAAGATGTCTTCGTCGATGCCCGGGGCGTCCAGTTGGGCCAGTTGCAGGCTGGGCACGCTGGCCTCGACCATGGCGCCGGAGTCCAGGCGGATCTGGTACAGCGCGTAGCTGCCCATCCAGGCCATGTGGCTGACCATGCCGTGGGCCCAGTTGTAGTCGCCCGTCGGCTGTTCGCGCGACACCACCATGCGCTCGGGGCGGATGGAGACGTGCACGTCCATGCCCAGCGGCTCGCTGACGCCGTGGCTGACGTACAGCGGACGGCTCAGCTCGGGGCTTTCGATGGCGACGTGGTCCGGCTCGTCGACCACGATGGTGCCGGTGAACATGTTGGTCGAGCCAATGAAGCTGGCGACGAAGCGCGAGTTCGGGAAGGCGTAGACATCCTGCGGCGTGCCGCACTGGACGATCTGGCCCTCGGTCATGACCGCCAGGCGGTGCGCCATGGTCATGGCCTCTTCCTGGTCGTGGGTGACCATGATGCAGGTCACGCCGACCTGCTCCAGGATCTTGACCAGCTCGATCTGGGTCTTCTGGCGGATCTGCTTGTCCAGCGCCGACATCGGCTCGTCCAGCAGCAGCAGCTTGGGCCGCTTGACCAGGCTGCGCGCCAGCGCCACGCGCTGCTGCTGGCCGCCGGAGAGCTGATTGGGCTTGCGGCGCGAATAGCCCGCCATCTGCACCAGGTCCAGGGCTTCGAACACACGGTCGTGGATCTCGGCGCGGTCCACGCCTTCCTGCTTCAGGCCGAAGGCCACGTTGGCCTCGACCGTCATGTGCGGGAACAGCGCGTACGACTGGAACATCATGTTGACCGGCCGCCGGTACGGCGGCACGCTGGTGATGTCCTCGCCATCGAGCAGGATCTGGCCCGACGTGGCTTCCTCGAAACCGGCCAGCATGCGCAGCAGCGTCGACTTGCCGCTGCCTGAACTGCCCAGCAGCGCGAAGATCTCGTTGCGCTTGACCGAGAGATTGACGGAACGGACGGCGACCACGTCGCCGAAGATCTTGACCACATCGGCCACCCGGACGAACTCGTCCGGATCGGCCGCATGCTGCGCCGAGTAACGGCTATCGCTCATGATGACTAGCGCCCCGACTTCAGCTCGGCCCACATGCGCGTCTGCAGGCGCTGGATGTTCAAGGGCTGCGCCTTGATGACATACAAAGTCTTGGAGACTTCGGGCGACGGGTAGATCATGGGATTGTCGGCCACGTCCTTGACCACGTACTTGCGCGCCTCTTTGTTGGCGTTCGGGTAGAACATGGTGTTGGTGATGGCGGCGTGCACCTGCGGCGTCTCAATGTAGTTGATGAACGCCAGCGCCTCTTCCGGATGCGGCGCATCCTTTGGAATGACCATCAGGTCGAACCAGGCCGGGGCGCCGCCCTTGGGAATGAAGTAATTCACTTCATACGGCTTCTTGGCCTCCTGGGCGCGCTTGCGGGCGATCATGACGTCGCCCGAGAAGCCATAGACCATGCACAGGTCGCCCACGGCCAGCTCGTCGATGTAGCCCGAGGAGCTGAACTGGCGAATGTACGGACGGATCTGCTTGAGCACGTCCAGGGCGGCCTTGTAGTCGTCCGGGTTGGCGCTGTTGGGATCCTTACCAAGGTACTTGAGCACCGCCGGGAACACCTGCGCGGCCTCATCCAGCATCGAGATGCCGCATTCCTTGAGCTTGGCGGCGTTCTCGGGCTTGAAGATCATGTCCCAATTGGCCAGGTCGACGTTATCGCCCATGATCTGCTTGACCTTGGTGACGTTGTAGCCCAGGCCGTTGGTGCCATAGCCCCAGGGAATGGCGTATTCGTTGCCGGGATCGACTGCGGCGACCAGCGCCATGACGTCGGGGTCCAGGTACTTCCAGTTCGGGATCTTGGACTTGTCCAGCTTCTGGAACAGCCCGGCCTCGATCTGGCGCGAGGCGTAGTGCGTGGACGGGACAACGACGTCGTAACCCGACTTGCCGGCCAGCAGCTTGGCCTGCAACGTGTCGTTATTGTCGTAGACGTCGTAACGGACCTTGATGCCGGTTTCCTTCTCGAAACCCGGGATCGTGTCCGGAGCCGTGTATTCAGCCCAGTTGTAGACGTTGACGACCTTGTTCTGCGCCATCGCCGCCGACGTGGCTGCCGCGACCAGCATCGTCCCCAGCGCCCAGCGCATTCCCGCCCGTAGTTTCATTACCAGCCCCCCAGCGATATGCCGTAAGTTACAGGAGTACCAAAAGGCGGAATCATAAAGCCTTTTAGCGCCGGCTTGCCCAACTTTGCCGGCCGAATTCACGTAATTTGCCGCTATCGGGCCCGGTTCGGCCTGTATCCACGGCCACGCTCAGGGCTGCACGCCGATGCCCCAGGCGGTCCAGTAGCTGTCGCGCAATTTGAGCCAGAAGCGCTCGCCTTCCGCCCCCGCCACCTTCACCAGGGACCGGCGCAGCCGTTCCAGGTTGCCCTGGCGCTGGCGGTCCGACAGGCCGCCCTGGGTGCCGCGGTCGAAGTCGATCAACCAGACCCGGCCATCGGACCCGATCAGGATGTTGAAGGCGTTCAGGTCGGCGTGCCAGACGCCGGCCCGGTGCATGCGCACGATGGCCTCGGCCACCGCTTGCCACAACGGCTCGGCCAGGCACTGCGCCAGCGGCTTCACGCCGGGGATGCGCTCGACCACGATGGCGGCGCGATAGGTCGGGCCCTGGCGCCAGTAGGCCGCCGCCAGCGGCGCCGGCACCGGCAAGCCTTGCGCGCGCAGGGCGGCCAGCAGGCGGAATTCACGGAAGCTGCGCGTGCGGTCCGCGCCCGCCCACAGGTAGGTATCGCGGCTGACCCGGGCGATCAGGCCGCCACGCCGGTAACGACGCAGCACCCCCTGCCAGCCCTGCCCCTGCACGAACCAGGCCGCCTGGCGGCCGCCGGCGTCCACCGGCCGGGCGCGGTCGCCATAGTGGGCCGGATTGAACAGCTCGGGGCCGGCATCGCCCAGGCGCGGGTCGGCCAGCATGGCGCCGGCCAGCGGCGCCGGCCAGCCATGGCGCCGGGCGCCGGAAGGGTCCCGCTCAGCCTTCACGGTTGCGCATCCAGTCGGCCACGCCGAAGAACGATTGCAGCAGGCGCTCGACCAGGCCGGGGTCGATACCCTCGTCTTCCATGGCGCGGCCCATGCAGGCGACCCACTGGTCGCGCTCGATCTCGCCGATCGAGAACGGCAGGTGCCGCGCCCGCAGCCGCGGGTGTCCGAAGCGCTCTATGTAGTGGTCGGGGCCGCCAAAATAGCCGCACAGGAACCAGAACAGCTTGTCGCGGGCCTGGTCCAGGCTCGGGCCGTGCGCGGCGCGCAGTTCCTTCAGGTCCGGCTCGATGTCCATCAGATCGTAGAAGCGGTCGACCAGGGCGCGCACGCCAGGCTCGCCCCCCAGCAGATCGAAAATACTGCGGGAGGCTTGCACGGGTTCGGTAGGGGTTTGGACGGGGGACGTCGTCATCAGGTTTCTCTCAGGGTGACCAGCGGCGGGGTGCGCAACACGCCGCGCAGCGCCAGCGCGCCGCCGGCCCAGGCGCCGAGCATACCCGCGCCGATCCCCGCCAGCCAGGGCCAAAGACTGAGGGTAATCGTGAAATCGAACACCTGGGTTGATAAAACCCAAGCGATCGCGCTGGCGCCGGCCGCCGCCAGCAGGCCGGCCAGGCCGCCCACCGCCCACAATTCGATGCGCTGCGAACGCGCCAACTGGCGACGGGTAGCGCCCAGCGCGCGCAGCACCGCGGCCTCGCGCATGCGTTCGTCGCGGGTCGCGGTCAGCGCGGCCGACAGCACCAGCACGCCGGCCGCCAGCGTGAACAGGAACAGCAGTTGCACCGCGCGGCCGACCTCATTGAGCACCGACTGCAACTGTTGCAGGATGGCGCCCACGTCGAACACCGTCAGGTTCGGAAACTGCCGCACCAGCGCGGGCAGCGCCTGGGCCTTTTCCGGCGGCAGGTAGAAGGACGTGATCCAGCTTTGCGGCATGTCGGCCAGGGTGGAGGGCGTCAGGATGGCGAAAAAGTTGACGCGCATCGTATCCCAGTCCACCCGCCGCGTGCTGGTCACGGCCACCTCGACCGGCTGGCCGGCCACGTCGAAAGTCATCTTGTCGCCCAGCTTGATGCCCAGCGTCTTGGCCAGGCCCGACTCCAGCGACACTTCGGCCGCCCCCGGCCTGAGCCAGCGGCCTTCCTCGATGCGATTGGAGGACGGCATTTCCTCGCCATAGGACAGGTTGAACTCGCGGTCCACCAGGCGCTTGGCGCGCGGCTCCTCGTAGTCGTCCGGCCCCACCGGCTTGCCGTTGATGGCGATCAGGCGGCCGCGCACCATCGGCGACAGCACGATCCGGCCCAGCCCCTCGCGCGTCAGCGCGTCGGTCACGGCCTGGCGCTGGTCGGGCTGTACGTTGATGAGGAAGCGGTTGGGCGCGTCCGGCGGCAGCGTGCGCTGCCAGCCCTGGATCAGGTCGGTGCGGGTCATGGCCAGCAACAACAGGGCCATCAGGCCCACCGCCAGCGCGCACACCTGGGTGATGGTGGCGGCGCGCCGCCGCACCACTCCGGCCAGCGCGAACCGCAGCGCCGGCAGGCCGGCGGCCAGGCCACGCAGCCGCGCCAGGGCCAGGATGCAGAGCCAGGCCACCAGCGCGAACAGCGCGAACGCCCCGAGGAAACCGCCCGCCACCACCCCGCCCAGCTTCGCGTCGCCGGCGAACCACCAGATCAGCAGGGCGAAGCCGACCGCGCCGACGCCGTAGCCGAGCGCGCTGCGGGCGCTGATGACATCGGCATCCCGCCGCAGCACCCGCGCCGGCGGCACATGGCGCAACTGCGCCAGGGCCGGCAGGGCGAAGCCCAGCAACAGCAGCAGGCCGGTCAACAGCCCCTGCAAGGCCGGAATGGCCGAGGGCGCGGGCAAGGCCGTGTCGATCAGTGAGCCCAGCACCATCACCAGCACCTGGTGCACGGCATACCCCAGCAGGCAGCCGGCGGCAGAGGCGAACAGGCCCACCAGCGCGAATTCCAGGGTCAGCATGCGCGAGACCTGCGATTGCACCGCCCCCAGGCAGCGCATCACGGCGATGCCGTCACGGTGCCGAGTCATGTAGCGGCCTGCCGCCAACGCCACCGCGACCGCCGAGATCAGTACCGCCAGCAGCGCCACCAGAGACAGGAAGCGCTGGGCCCGGTCGAGCGTGCGGCGCACTTCGGGGCGGCCGGACTCCAGCGTGGCGACCTTCTGGCCGCGCTTGAGGTTCTGGCCAAGCCAGGCCGAATAGCCGGCCACGGCGTCCGGCTGCCCGGCCACCAGCAGGGCGTAGCCAATGCGGCTGCCGGGCGCGATCAGCCCGGTGGCCGGCAGGTCGCTGGCGCGCAGCATCACCCGCGGGGCCACATTGACGAATTGCATGCCGCGGTCCGGTTCGTAGGTGATGACCCGGTCGATGCGCAGGTGGGCATCGCCCACGTTCAGGGTGTCGCCCACCTTCAGGCCCAGCAGCGCCAGCAGTTGGCCATCCACCCACACCGCGCCCTCGGGCGGGATGTCGCGGGTGGGCGCATCGGGCTGGAATGGCGCGTCGGTCACCCGCAGGGCGCCGCGCAGCGGATAGCCGGGTTCGACCGCCTTGAGGGCAGCCAGTTGGGCGCCCTCGCCAGCGCTGACCATTGACGGGAACTGCCAGGTGCTGGACACCGCCAGGCCGCGCTCGCGCGCCTGGTCCAGGAAGGCCGGCGGCACCGGCTCGTCGGCGTCCAGCACCAGATCGGCGCCCAGCATCTGCCCGGCGTCGCGCTCCAGCGCCCGCCCGACACGATCGGCCAGGAAGCCGACGCTGGTGACGGCGGCCACCGCCACCACCAGGGCCAGCACCAGCAAGCGCAGCTCGCCGGCGCGGGCATCGCGCATCATCATGCGGGCGCCCAACGCCAGGGTGTTCCAGAAGCCGGGGCGCCTGGCCCGGGAGACATCAGGGAAATCCATCATCTGCCAATGTTAACCAACGGCCGGAATGGGGGCCGAATCCCGCTATCATGCGCGAAGCGCCCCGTGGCGCCTCACACCTGCTGAAAAAAATACTGATCCCCTGGAGAAGACAATGCGTAAATCCTGGCTCGCGGCCACGATGCTTGCCGCATGCGCGGTCGCCGCGCCCCTGGCCGCCTCGGCCCAGGCCCCCCTCAAGATGGCCTATGCCCTGTCCACGTCGTCGCATTATGGCGCCGGCGCCGACGCTTTCGCCAAATCCATCGAAACCGCCAGCAACGGCAAATTCAAAGTCCAGCAATTCGCCAACAGCGCGCTGGGCGGCGAACGCGAAGTGATCGAGGGCCTGCAGATCGGCACCATCGACCTGGCGATCGTCTCGACCGGCGCCACACTGAACTTCGTGCCGGAAACGGGCGTTTTCGATATCCCCTTCCTGCTGCGCGACCTGCAACATGCCCGCAAAGTGCTCGACAGCAAGATCGGACAGGATATGCTGGCAAAGTTCCCCAGCCGCGGCATCATCGCGCTGGCCTGGGGCGAACAGGGCTTCCGCCACCTGACCAACAACGTGCGGCCGGTCAAGACCCCGGCGGACGCCAAGGGCCTGAAGATCCGCACCACGGAAAACCCGATCCACATCACCGCCTTCCGCCAGATCGGCATCCTGCCGACGCCGATGGCCTGGCCGGAAGTGGCCACCGCCCTGCAACAGGGCACCATTGACGGCCAGGAAAACCCGCTGTCGGTCATCACCTCGGCCAAGCTGTCGCAAATGCAGAAGTACCTGTCGCTGACCGGCCACGTCTACGGCCCGGCGCTGGTGCTGATGTCGGCCAACGTCTATGACAGCCTGTCGGCCGAGGACAAGGCCAAGTTCGACAAGGCCGGCAAGGAATCGGCGCAGGCCATGCGCGCCTACGTCGACAATATCGAGAAGACGGGCGTCGAGCAGCTCAAGAAGGAAGGCATGCAGGTCACCGAAGTCGACCGCGCCGCCTTTGCCGCCGCCGTCGAGCCGGCCTACCCCGAGTACTACAAGAAGTTCGACAAGAAGCTGATCGAATCGATCCGCGACACCAAGTAAGTGCAAGGCCGGCGCGGCCGGACGCGCCGGGATGACGAAAACGGTTTTCGTCCCCGGCCGCTCCGCCCGCGCCAGGCGCCTGTCCGGAATCGCGTTCCGCTCCCGGCCGCCGCCACCAGCGGCGCCGGGCGCCGCCTACCGGTCTGCCGCGTCCTGTTACCCGCCCCTGGAACCCTCATGCGTCTGCTCTGCGCCTTCGACCGCCTCCTGTTCAAACTGGTGTCGGTCATCGCCCAACTCCTGCTGGTGGCCGCCGCGGCTGCCGCCTTCTACCAGGTCATCGCCCGCTTCGTGCTGCATGCGCCCGCCGACTGGAGCGAGGTGCTGACCCGCGCCCTGCTGATCTGGACCGTGCTGCTGGGCGTGGCCCTGGCCTTCCGCCACGGCGCCATGATCAGCGTCGAATTGCTGCGCAACCTGCTGGGCGGCATGCGCCGCCGCGTGCTGGAGGCCGTGATCGGCCTGATCTGCGCCGGCTTTCTCGGTTTCATCGCCTGGATCGGCGGCCAGATGACCTACCGCGTGCGTTTCCAGAACGTGCCCAGCCTGGACATCTCGATTTCCTGGATCTACCTGGCAATCCCGGTGGGCGCGACGCTCGCCGCCATCGCCGTGCTGGCGCGCTGCTGCGCCGGCCAGGAAGAAGACACTCCCGTGCGCAACGACGCGCAGGGTTGAGCCCCGCCCCGAACAAGCAGCCGATATCGCCATGTCCCAATTAATGATTGTCTCGATGCTGATTTTCTTCGGGCTGTCCGTGCCGGTCGCCGTGTCGATCGGACTGGCCAGCCTGGCGGGAGTCGGCGCCGCCAACCTGCCCTGGCTGGTGGTGGCCCAGCAGTTGTACGCCGCGCTGGACAAGTACCCCCTGGTCGCGATCCCGTTCTTCATCCTGGCCGGCAACCTGATGGAAGCCGGCGGCATTTCCGAACGCATGGTCGAGTTCGCCAAAAGCGTGGTCGGCGGCATCCAGGGCGGCCTGGCCTGCACTTGCGTGCTGACCTGCATGATCTTCGCCGCCGTGGCCGGCTCCAGCGTGGCCACCACGTTCGCGGTCGGCGCCATCCTGATCCCGGCGATGGTCCGCCATGGCTATCCCGCCCCCTTTGCCGCCTCGCTGCAGGCCAGCGCGGCCGAACTGGGCGTGATCATCCCGCCGTCGATTCCGATGATTCTGTTCGCGGTGTCCACCGACACCTCGACCGGCGAGCTGTTCATTGCCGGCGTGCTGCCCGGCATCCTGATCGGCGCGGCGCTGATGTTCTACGTCTGGTTCTACGCCAAGCGCAACCACCTGGGCAAGCGCGACGGCGAAGGCCGCCTGCCGCTCTGGCCGGCCTTCAAGCGCGCCTGGCTGGCCCTGATGATGCCGGTGATCATCCTGGGCGGCATCTACGGCGGCATCTTCACCCCGACCGAGGCCTCGGTGGTGGCGGTGGTGTACGCGGTGGTGGTGGGCAAGTTCATCTACCGCCGCCTGACCTTCAGGCAATTGTCGGGCACCCTGCACAAATCCGTCGTCTCCACCGCCGTGATCATGTTCGTGATCGCCAACGCCGGGGTCTTCAGTTTCCTGCTCAACCGCGCCGGCATTCCGGATGCCCTGGGCGTCTGGCTGGCGCAACTGTTCGACACCCAGATCACTTTCCTGATGGGTGTGAACCTGGCGCTGTTCCTGATCGGCATGTTCATCGAGACCTCGGCGTCGATCGTGGTGCTCGCCCCGCTGTTGTTGCCGGTCGCCGTGAAATTCGGGCTGGACCCGGTGCACTTCGGCATCATCATGGTCGTGAACCTGGCGCTCGGCATGATTACGCCCCCATTCGGGGTGAACCTGTTCGCCGCCAGCGCAGTGGCCAAGGTACCGCTGGAACGCCTCATCAAGCCGCTGATCCCGTTCGTCGGCGTGGTGGTCGCCTGCCTGATCGTGATTACGTATTGGCCGGCCCTGTCGCTGGGCCTGCGCGACCTGGTGTACGCGAAATAGAGGCGCGCCGGCCGCGGACAGGCGGCGCGCGCCGGCCGATGCCGGAGCGCGCCTGCGATGGGCCCGAAACGGAAAAGCGCCCGGTGCGGGCGCTTTTTCGGTTTTGGCGGGGCTAGATTTCGCGTTCTTCCGTCTTGAGGTGGTTGTCGCGGGCGAAATCCACCACGAACTTGTACGCCAGCGGTTCGAGATCGCGCAAGCGCTGGTCGACCACGATGCCGCGCACCCCGTCGATGACGACGGGAAGCACGTAGGGCGAATAGGTGAGGTGGTTACCCGCACAGCCGGCCGGCCGGAACTGTGCCATTACGCCGGCGAGCCGTTCCGCCCAGTCGCTGGGGCGAAAGCGGCTACCGCTCTCGGTAACGCCATGAATTACGAATTGTCTGACGCGAGTTGCCATGGATTCTTCACTACGGAACGCCCATCACGAAGCCGGATCGTCGGCGTGATCAAACATGCGCCCCGCGCCGCGAATTGTATATGATTGATCCTTTGCCCTGTCCCGAAAGGCGCTTCGCCCCAGGAAAAAAGCCCAGGAGGACCCGCGATGACCTCGCCTCTGGCCAATATCTACGCCCGGCTGCCGGTCGCGTTCACGCACGGCCAGGGCGTCTGGTTGTGGGATGCCGGGGGCCGCAGGTACCTGGACGCGCTGGCGGGCATCGGCGTCTCCTGTCTGGGCCACGCCCATCCGCGCCTGGTCGCCGCCATCAGCGAGCAGGCCGCCCGTGTCATCCACACCTCCAACATCTACGAAATCCCGCAGCAGACTGAGCTGGCCGCGCGCCTGGCGCGGCTGTCCGGCATGCGGGAAGTGGTCTTCAACAACAGCGGCTCCGAGGCCAACGAGGCCGCCATCAAGCTGGCGCGCTACTACGCCTGCCAGCGCGGCAACACTCACGCCCACATCATCACCATGGATTCGTCCTGGCACGGGCGCACCCTGGCCACGCTGGCGGCCACCGGCAGCGACAAGGCGCGCAAGGGCTTCGAGCCCCTGCCCTCCGGGTTCATCCAGGTGCCATACAACGACGCCGCCGCGATCCGCGCCGCGGGCGACGCCGAGCCGCGCGTGGCTGCCGTGCTGCTCGAAGCCCTGCAGGGCGAAGGCGGCATCCGCCCCTCCGATGCCGCCTTCCTGCGAGAGGTACGACAACTGTGCACCGAGCGCGGCTGGCTGCTGATGATCGACGAGGTCCAGTCGGGCATCGGCCGCACCGGCAAATGGTTCGCCCACCAGTGGGCCGATATCGTGCCGGACGTCATGACCCTGGCCAAGGGCCTGGCCGGCGGCGTGCCGATCGGCGCGATGCTGGCCGCCGGCCCCGCGGCGGGCGTGTTCACCCCCGGCAGCCACGGCACCACCTTCGGCGGCGGCCCGCTGGTCTGCGCGGCCGGCCTGGCGGTGCTGGACACGCTGGAATCGGACCACCTGCTGGACAATGCCCACGCCGTCGGCGAGCACCTGAAGGCGAAGCTGGCGGCCGAGCTGGCCGGCCTGCCCGGCGTGACGCAGGTGCGCGGGCGCGGCCTGATGTTGGGCATCGAGCTGGCCCGTCCCTGTGGCGTGCTGGCGCTGCGCGCCCTGGAGGCCGGCCTCTTGATCAACGTCACCCGCGACCGCGTCATCCGCCTGCTGCCGCCCCTGGTCCTGTCGCGCGCCGAGGCTGACCAGATCGTCGGCATCCTGGCGCCGCTGATTCGACAGTTCCTGGCCGAACATCCATAATCAACCTCCCGCCCGGGCCACGAGCCCGTCCGGGCCCAATGACCTGCGACATCACCATGACTCCTCCCACGACTCAAAACGGCCCCTTGCGGCACTTCCTGCAGTTCAAGGACTTCTCGTCCGCCGAGATCGCCTACGTGCTGGACCGCGCGCGGCTGATCAAGGAAAAATTCAAGCGTTACGAACCCCACATGCCGCTGCACGACCGCACGCTGGCGATGGTGTTCGAAAAGGCCAGCACCCGTACCCGCGTCTCGTTCGAGGCCGGCATGTACCAGATGGGCGGCTCGGTCATCAACCTGACCTCCAACGATTCCCAACTGGGCCGCTCCGAGCCCATCGAAGACACCGCGCGCGTCATCTCGCGCATGGTCGACATCGTCATGATCCGCACGTTCGAGCAGACCCGCATCGAGCGCTTCGCCTCGCATTCGCGCGTGCCCGTGATCAACGGCCTGACCAACGAATTCCACCCCTGCCAGATCCTGGCCGACATCTTCACCTACATCGAGCACCGCGGCCCCATCGCCGGCAAGACGGTCGCCTGGGTCGGCGACGCCAACAACATGGCCTACACCTGGCTGCAAGCCGCCGAAATGCTCGGCTTCACGCTGCACGTGTCGACCCCGGCCGGCTACGAGCTCGAAGCCGCCCGTATCGGCAAGCCGTCCGACAAGGTGCTGCGCCAGTTCAAGGACCCGATGCAGGCCTGCCAGGGCGCGCACCTGGTCACCACCGACGTCTGGACCAGCATGGGCTACGAGGCCGAGAACGAAGAGCGCCGCGCCGCCTTCGCCGACTGGTGCGTGGACGCCGAGATGATGGCCGCCGCCGATCCCCAGGCCGTGTTCATGCACTGCCTGCCCGCCCACCGCGGCGAGGAAGTGACCGGCGAAGTCATCGACGGCCCGCAGAGCGTGGTCTGGGATGAAGCCGAGAACCGCCTGCACGTGCAGAAGGCGCTGATGGAATTCCTGCTGCTGGGCCAGCTCAAATAAGCTGCGCGCCCATGAAAAAAGCAGCCCCGTGGGGCTGCTTTTTTGTGTCCACCCCGCGTGGACGCTCAGGGCTTGAGCGACTTTTCCCAGCGCACGATGGCGTCGGCCACCGCCTGCGGCGCTTCCGGCACCAGCGCATGGCCGGCGCCCGGAATCACCACCACCGACACGCGCTCGCCGAATTCGTCGCGGATCTCGTTGCGGGTCGATTCCGGCTTGAACAGGTCGGCGCCCGCCTGTAGGTCGAGCAGCGGCTTGCTGCCGCCCGACCACCAGTCCGCCTGGCGCGTAGCCTTGCCGGCCAGGCGCTGGCTCTTGCTGACCTCGGGATACCAGCCATTGAGCCAGACGCTCGCGTCATGGCCCGGGGCGAAGAACACGTGCTGGATCGATTTCAGGCGTTCCGCGTCGGGCAGCGACAGATCGGCACTGCGGTCGACGTGTTCGCTCAGGCCGGCAGGGTACTTCTTGGCCGCGGCCGCCACGATCACCACGCCGCGCACCAGCTCGGGGTGGTCCACGCCCGTGGTGCGCGCCACCCAGTTGCCGAATGCGTGTCCGATCATCACCACCGGCTGCCTGGCCACGTCGCGGATCACCGCCGCCATGTCATTGCCGAAGTCATGCAGCGTAATGTCCTTCATCGGCCCGCTGCTGCCGCCGATGCCGCGCGGCTCGGGCCGCAGCACACGGTAGCCGGCCCGAGCCAGGCGCGCCGCCAGGTCATCGAAATCCTCCTGGCCGCGGCCACGCGATGGCAGCAGTACCAGGGCCGGGCCCTGGCCTTGCACCAGCACCTCGATGCGCGCGCCGTTGCCCGGCAACACTGTCACCCGCTCGACCTGGTCGGCGGCCGTCGCGGCCGCTGGCGTTGGCGCGGCCTGCACGGCCATGGACCCCCCCGCAGCGCTCAACGCGCCCCACAAGGCCACCTTCGCCCATCGTTTGTTCATCGTTGTCTCCCCGTTCTTATGGTTCAAAGAATCTTCTGGAACATGGTGCGGCGCGTGTTGCGAAACGACGGCCGCACCCGGCTGCTCCAGTCGGTGGCGCGCACCGCCAGCCACGGCGGGCTGCCGAAGGTCTCGCGCGTCTCCAGGTCATAGCAGGCCAGGTAGCGCGGCCCCTGGTCGCGGCATTCATAGCGCTGCGCGCGCACGGTGCCGGGCACCGAGGCCAGCCCCGGCAGGTGCTCCTGGTCGTACCAGGCATTCAGGTCCGCCTCGGCCTCGGGCAGCACATCGGTCTCGACGACGTAGTGCCAGGGCGCCTCCAAACCGGCCGAGGCGCCGGCCAGGTCCAGGGTCCGGTGCAGCACGCGCGCCTGCGCCCCCGGGAACAGCTCGGCCAGACGCGCCTGCACTTCCGGCTGGCCGCCGGCATCGCCATCGATGTACACGTAGGTGTCGTCCTCCTCGACCGCGGCGAAGGCGCGCAGCCGCACGCCGTCCAGCCCCTCGGTCAGGCGTTGCGCCAGATCGGCCGCGCGCGCCGCGTCGAAACGCTCGCCCAGCGACACCAGCAATACCGTCTTGTCCATGCAAAGCTCCTTTCAGTGCCCGACGCGCAGCGCCACCAGGAAGCGCGACACCATGTTGTAGGCCGCCACCGTCGCCGCCAGCTCGACCAGCTCCTGGTCGTTGTAGCGCGCGCGCAGCGGCGCGAACAAGGCATCCGGCACCTCGATATCACGGGTCATGGCGTCGGTCAGGGCCAGCACGTCGGCCTCGCCCTCTTCCAGCCCCGGCACCGCGTCCGCGCGCGGACCGCCACGCAACTGCTCCACCACTGCCTGCGGCATGCCCGCGGCAAGCGCATGCGGCACATGCGCGTCGAATTCATAGGGCGCGTTGTTCAGGGTCGCCACGCGCAGGATGATCAGCTCACGCACCCGCGGCGACAGCGAGGTATTCAGGCGGATCGCGGTCAGCATCGCCTCCCAGCCCTGCACCACCGCAGGACTGTTCAGCAGTACCTGGTACAGGGGCGAGATACGGCCGCGCGCGGCCGCGATGCGCGATTCGATATCGGCCAGGGCCGGACGCGTGCCCGGCGCCACCGGAGAAACACGGCAATCGTTCATGCTCACTCCGGACGGATGTTCTTGCGCTGGATCAGCGCGCCCCACTTCTCGCGGTCGGAGGCGATCAGCGCCGCCAGCTCCTGCGGCGAACTGGGCGCAGCCTGGGCGCCGAACTTCTCCAGCTTTGTGCGCACAGCATCATTGCTTAGCGCGGCGCGCACTGCCTGGTTCAGCTTTTCCACCGTAGCTGGCGGCGTGGCCGCCGGCGCCACGATGCCATACCAGTTGTTCGACTCGACCCCGGCGATGCCCTGCTCGGCCAACGTCTTGACCTGCGGCAACAGCGGATGGCGCGTTGGCGCGGCAATGCCCAGTGCCTTGAGCTTGCCCCCCTGGATATGGCCGATCAGCCCGGGCACGTCGCCAAAGAAACCGGCCACCTGATTGCCCAGCACGTCGTTGATCACGGGCGCGGCGCCCTTGTACGGCACGTGCAGCACCTTGGCCTTGCTGGCGTCGGCGAACATCTCCAGCGTCAGGTGCGGAATACTGCCGATGCCCGACGAACCGATCGCCACCGATTGCGAAGCCGCTTGCGAGCGCTTGACGAAGTCCGCCGCGTCCGTCGCCGGATTGGACGGGTTCACCACGAATACCGTGGCATTGTTGACCACGCGCGAGACCGGCGCAAAATCACGCGCCGGATCGTACGGCAGGTCCTTGTAAAGCGCCGGACTGATGGCCACCGCGCCCACACTCGTCAGGAACAGCACCGAACCGTCGGCGGGCGCCTTGGCCACGTAGGCGGCCGCGATATTGCCATTGGCGCCAGCCTTGTTCTCGACGATGACCTGCTGCTTGAGTTCCTTGCCCAGTTGATCGGCCAGGACACGGCCCACCAGATCCACCGGACCGCCGGGCGGGAAGGCGATGACCAACCGCACCGGCCCTTCGGCATGTGCCGCGGCGCCCAGGCAGGCCAGCCCCAGCAGGCCGGCAAATGCGAATTTCTTGAACATGGATTGTCTCCTCCGATATGTCGTCTTGTTCGCGCCCGTCCCCGGGCGATGGCGCGGCTACGGAAAGCCGTAGAGACGCGCCGGGTTGTCCACCAGGACTTGCCGGCGCGTCTCGGCGTCCGGGCAAGCCAGGAAAAATGCATCGGCCAATTCACCGTCGTCGGGCATGTCGCCCGCCACGTTCGGGTGTGGCCAGTCGGTGCCCCACAACGTACGCTCGGGCAGCGCCTCCACCAGCGCGCGCACGAACGGAATGCCTTCGGCAAAGGGACGCTTGCCGGCGGCGATGCGGTCGATGCCGGATACCTTGACCCAGGCGCGCGGCTCGCGCGCCAGGTCCAGCAGTGCCCGGAACGCGGGCGCATCCACGCCTTCGGCGGCCTTCACACGGCCCATGTGGTCGATCACGAAAGGCACCGGCAGCGCCCGCAGGCGCGGCAGCAACTCGGGCAGCATGGCGCCGTCCAGATGCAGGCAGACGTGCCAGCCCAACGGTGCAATCAGCCCGATGACGTGATCGAACACCGCCGGATCGGGCGCGCCGCCCAGGTGCGGCACGAAATTGAAGCGCGCGCCGCGCACGCCGCCATCATGCAGCCGGCGCACGCTGGCCGGCGTAGCGTCCGCACCCAGTAGCGCCACGCCCCGATAGCGGCCCTGGCTTTGCGCCAGCGCGTCAAGCAGGGCGGCGTGGTCGCTGCCATGGCAATTGGCCTGCACCACCACCGCGCGCTGCACGCCCAGGTGCGCATGCAATGCCGCCATCTTGGCGTAGGGCGCGTCGGGCGGCGTATAGGAACGTCCCTCGGCATAGGGAAACCGTTCGGCCGGACCGAACACATGGCAGTGCGTGTCGCAGGCCCCGGCCGGCAGCGCGTGACGGGGTCGGGAAGGCGTGGCAAGCGGGGGACGGCAGTCGGGCACGGCGGGTTCCAGCGGGGAAAACGCCATCCTCGCGGATTGCGCCCTGCCGAACAATGCTATATCTTTGATTTCAGATATAGAAAATGTAAATATCAGTCCCGAATGGACCTTAAACAAATCGAGTACTTCGTGCGCGTCGCCGAGCGGCGCAGCTTCTCCCGCGCCGCCGAAATGCTCGACGTGGCCCAGCCTACGCTGAGCCGCCAGGTGCGCCTGCTGGAACTGGAACTGGGTCAGCACCTGCTCTATCGCAACGGTCGCGGCGCCGAGCCGACCGAGGCCGGCCTGCGCTTCCTGGACCATGCACGCGCCCTGCTGGCGCTGGCCGACCGCGCCAAACAGGACCTGCAGACCCTGCGCGAAACGCCCACCGGCAAGGTCGTGGTGGGCTTGCCGCCCCGTATCGCGCGGGTCCTCACGCCCCCCCTGGTGCAGGCTTTCCGTCGCCGCTTTCCTGACGCCTCGATCGCAGTGGCCGAAGGCCTGAGCGCGCAGATGCGCGAATGGCTGCTGGCCGGCCGGGTCGATCTGGCATTGCTGTACGACCCGGCGCCGTCGCCGCAATTGGGTTACGAGTCGCTGTTCCGCGAAAACCTGGTGCTGGTAGCGGCGGCCGACCACCAGCCGCCCTTGCCCGCGCGCGTGGCGGTGGCCGGGCTGGGCGCCTATCCGCTGGTGCTGCCCAGCCTGCCCAACGCCATCCGCACCCTGGTCGAAAGCATCTGTCGCGCCCAGGGCGTGCGCCTGCAGGTTGCAGCCGAGGTCGATGCGGTGCAGACCATCGTCGAACTGGCGGCGCAGGGCGACGCCTATGCCATCCTGCCGCGGTCGGCCGCGCGCGGGCCGGCGGCCGAACACGCGTTGTCGCTCAGCGAAATCGTCTCACCCGGCATCACCAACAACCTGGTGCTGGCCAGTGCCCGCCATCGACCCGCCACCCGGCTGGCCACCGCCACCGGCGACCTGATCCGCCAGTTGAACCTGGCGGCCCTGTTCGAGCCCGCGCCCCGGGTGCCAGCCCAAAAGAGTTAAAATAGCCCGCAAATTTCTTGTTTGGCGGCTCGTTGCTGTCAAAGTCCCGTTGGCGTCTCACCTCAAACAATGACCACTATCCTCCCGAACCTTCCCACCGGCCAGAAGGTCGGCATCGCCTTTTCCGGCGGCCTCGACACCAGCGCGGCGCTGCTCTGGATGCGCAATAACGGCGCCATCCCCTACGCCTACACCGCGAACCTGGGCCAGCCCGACGAATCCGACTACGACGAGATCCCGCGCAAGGCCATGGCCTACGGCGCCGAGAACGCCCGCCTGATCGACTGCCGCGCGCAGCTCGTGGCCGAAGGCATCGCCGCCCTGCAGGCTGGCGCCTTCCACATCTCGACCGCCGGCATCACCTACTTCAACACCACGCCCATCGGCCGCGCCGTCACCGGCACCATGCTGGTGGCCGCCATGAAGGAAGACGACGTCAACATCTGGGGCGACGGCAGCACCTTCAAGGGCAACGACATCGAGCGTTTCTACCGCTACGGCCTGCTGACCAACCCCGACCTCAAGATCTACAAGCCCTGGCTCGACCAGCAATTCATCGACCAGCTCGGTGGCCGCTCGGAAATGTCCGAATACATGCGCCAGGCCGGTTTCGACTACAAGATGTCGGCGGAAAAGGCCTACTCCACCGACTCCAACCTGCTCGGCGCCACCCACGAAGCCAAGGACCTGGAACACCTGAACTCCGGCATCCGCATCGTCAAGCCCATCATGGGCGTGGCGTTCTGGCGCGACGACGTGGCCGTCAAGGCCGAGGAAGTCACCGTCCGCTTCGAGGAAGGCCAGCCGGTCGCCCTGAACGGCGTGGAATACAGCGACCCGGTCGAGCTGCTGCTCGAAGCCAACCGCATCGGCGGCCGCCACGGCCTGGGCATGAGCGACCAGATCGAGAACCGCATCATCGAAGCCAAGAGCCGCGGCATCTACGAAGCCCCGGGCCTGGCCCTGCTGTTCATCGCCTACGAGCGCCTGGTCACCGGCATCCACAACGAAGACACCATCGAGCAGTACCGCGAAAGCGGCCGCAAGCTCGGCCGCCTGCTGTACCAGGGCCGCTGGTTCGACCCGCAAGCCATCATGCTGCGCGAAACCGCCCAGCGCTGGGTGGCCCGCGCCATCACCGGTGAAGTCACCATCGAACTGCGCCGCGGCAACGACTACTCGCTGCTCAACACCGAATCGCCCAACCTGACCTACGCCCCCGAGCGCCTGTCGATGGAAAAGGTCGAGAACGCCCCCTTCACCCCCGCCGACCGCATCGGCCAGCTGACCATGCGCAACCTCGACATCGTCGACACCCGCGCCAAGCTGTTCACCTACACGCAAACCGGCCTGCTCTCCGCCTCCGGCACCTCGCTGCCGCAACTGAAGGACGAGGCCAAGAAGAAGTAATTCTTCCCGCCCAACGAAAAGCCCCTCGACAACACCGAGGGGCTTTTTTTATTGCGCAAACACCGACAATGCCACGCCCGTCAGTCAGGCACACCGGGCATCTCTAGAACCCGACTCGTCCCAGACCAGCAAAAAACCAGGCCTAAAGTTCGACCTGCATACCCATCTCGACAACCCGATTCGCCGGAATCTTGAAGAACTTCGTGCTCCGCGTCGAATTGCGCGCCATGAACGAAAACACCACCCGCCGCCAGCGCCACAACGCCGGCTTCTTCGCCGCCACCACAGTCTGCCGCGACAGGAAATAAGACGTCCGCATCGGTTCCAGGTCCAGCTCCGGGTAGGCTTCGGCCACTTGCCGCAGCGCGTCCGGCACATCCGGGTCTTCCTTGAAGCCGTAATTGATCGTCGCAGCCCAACTCGACGCGCTCATCTTCTGCAGCGAGAAACGCTCGTCTTCAGACACATACGGCACATCGGCCACCCGGATGGTCAGGAACAGCACGTGGTCGTGCAGCACCTTGTTGTGCTTCAGGTTGTGCAGCAACGCCGGAGGCACGTTGCCCGAGTTCATCGTCATGAAAATCGCCGTACCCGGCACCCGCGACGGCGGATAGGCTTCCAGTTGCTCCATGAATTCCTTGAGCGGCTGGCGGTCGCGCTGCTGCATGTCGGACAGCAGCCGGCGGCCACGGCGCCAGGTCATCATCAGCGTGAACACCACGATCGCCACCACCAGCGGCAACCAGCCACCCTCGTGGATCTTGAACACATTGGCCGAGAACAGCAGCACATCGAACAACAACAACAGGCCCAGCACCGCGAACCAGAGCAGGCGCTTGGCGCCGGTGCTGCCACGCGGCAGCACCGCGAAGGCCAGCACCGAAGTCGTCAGCATGGTGCCGGTCACCGCGAACCCATAGGCCGCGGCGAGATTGTCGGAATTGCGGAACACCAGCACCAGCACCAGCACTGCGCACAACAGCAGCGCGTTGACCTGCGGCAGGTAGATCTGGCCCTTCTCAACCGCCGAAGTATGCAGGATCTGCATGCGCGGCCAGAAGCCCAGTTGCACCGCCTGGCGCGTCACCGAGTACGCGCCCGAGATCACCGCCTGCGATGCCACGATGGTGGCCACCGTCGCCAGCGCCACCAACGGCACCAGGCCCCAGTCCGGCGCCATCATGAAGAACGGATTGCGGATCGCGCTGGGATCACGTAGCAGCAGTGCGCCCTGGCCGAAGTAACACAGCGTCAGCGCCGGCAGCACCATGCTGAACCAGGCGCTGCGGATCGCCGGACGGCCAAAGTGGCCCATGTCGGCGTACAACGCCTCGGCGCCGGTCAACGCCAGCACCACCGCGCCCAGCAGCACGAAACTGATCCAGGGAAACTCGACGATGAAACGCAGCCCCCACATCGGATTGAGCGCGGCCAGCACCTCGGGGGTCTGCCACACCTGCCAGGCGCCCAGCGCCGCCAGCGTGCCAAACCACAGCAGCATCACCGGCCCGAACAGCTTGCCCATGGCCCCCGTGCCGTGCGATTGGATCGCAAACAGCGCCACCAGCACCACCAGCGCCAGTGGCACCACCCAGTGATCCAGGGTGTGTGACACGATGCCAATGCCCTCCAGGGCCGACAACACGGAAATCGCCGGCGTGATCATGCTGTCGCCGTAGAACAGCGCGGCGCCGAATATGCCCAGCACGATCAGGATCCAGCGCAACTTGCCCTCGCGGCCGCGCACCGCCAGCTCCAGCAGCGCCAGCGTGCCGCCTTCGCCGCGGTTGTCGGCGCGCAGGACCAGCGTCACATACTTGAACGACACCACCAGCATCAGCATCCAGAACAGGATGGACAGCACGCCCAGCAGATGGGCCGGCTCCAGGTCGGTGTGCACACTCAACCCCGTCAGGCACGCCCGCAGCGTATAGAGGGGACTGGTACCGATATCGCCATACACCACCCCGAGCGCCCCCAGGATGAGCGCCGCGCGCGACGACGGCGCATGGCTGGCATGCGCCTGGCCGTTGGATGAAGAAGAAACGCTGACCGGGCCCTGGCTCATGATGTGGGTTCTTGCCGTGTAAGTTGGGCCCCCTTGCGAGGACCGGGAAACACGACCGACAGGCGTGTTCCGGAAAAATCGGGCCGGCTGGTGAGCTTCCACCAGGCGCCGTGCGCATGCGCGATCTCGCGCACGATGGCCAGCCCCAGGCCCGAGCCGCCGGCAGTGGCCGATGGCGAACGATAGAAAGCCTCGAAGACGCGGTCGCGCTCTTCGGGCGGAATGCCAGGACCATCATCCTCGACCGTCAGCGACGGTGGATTGGCGCCGACGATCAAGGTGATCTTGCCGGTGGCGTTGCCGTAGCGCAGCGCGTTGTCGATCAGGTTGCCCAGCAGTTCGGCCAGCAGCAACGGATCGGCGTCGATCCAGATCGGCGCGTCAGGCGCCACCAGATCCAGTTCATAGCGCGCCTCGCGCACCCGCGGAAACCATTCGGCGCCATGCGCCCGTACCCATTCGCACAGATCGATGCGCACAAAGCTGTCCTGCGGCCGGGCATTGGGATCGGCGCGCGCCAGCACCAGCAATTGCTGGCCCAGCCGGATCATGCGGTCGCTGACCGCCTTGATGCGCTCGGCGCGCGCGCGCACGTCGTCGGGCAAGGGCCGCGCCAGCATCAGTTCGGACTCCAGCCTCAGGCCGGACAACGGCGTGCGCAATTGGTGCGCGGCATGCCCGATGAAGCGGCGCTGCGCCGCCAGCGAGGCATCGAGCCGCAGCAACAGATCGTTGGTATGGGTGACCAGCGGCTCGATTTCGACCGGCACGCCTGCCACCTCCAGTGGCTGCATGTCGTCGATGGAGCGCTGGCGGATCTCTTCGGACAAGTGATTGACCGAGCGCAGGCCGGAGCGCACGCCCTGCATCACCACCCAGGTGAACAGCCCGATCAGCATCACCTGCCCCACCACCATCAGCCAGAAGAAGTCTTCCAGCATCCAGAGCGACATGTCGATCTTGTGGGTAATGACCCAGGTGGCGGCCAGGTCCAGCAGCACCAGCAACAGGATCGGCGGCATCAGGCGAATGACCAGATGCCGCGCAAGCGAGCGGGACGGGAGCAAGGGACGGGGGGCTGCGGGAGCGGATGGCGTGCGATCTGGCGTCATGACGCGGAATCCTCGCTCAGGAGGACGTGGGGTGGGGCCGCCACGGGCGGGCAGGGCCAGCCGGCATCCGGCGGCCGGGCGGGCCGTCAGGCCGTTTCCACATCCAGCATGTAGCCGAAGCCGCGCACCGTCTGGATGCTGGCGCCCGTGCCTTCAAGGCGCTTGCGCAGGCGGTACACATAGACTTCCACGGCATTCTCGCTGAAATCGGCATCCCAGGCCGACAGCGAATTGACGATCTGGCGCTTGGTGACCACGCGGCCGACACGCGCCATCAGCATTTCCAGCACGGACAATTCGCGCACCGACAGCGCCAGGCGCTGGCCGTTGGCTCGGACTTCCCGGCCAACGGTGTCGAACACCAAGGGGCCGACCTCGATCAGCGGTTGCGCCTGTCCGGCCCGCCGGCGGCCGAAAGCCCGCACGCGGGCGGCCAGCTCGGGCAGTTCGAAAGGCTTGGTGACGTAGTCGTCGGCTCCGGCGTCCAGGCCAGCGACGCGGTCTTCGATACCGTCGCGGGCCGTCAGGATCAGGACCGGAACCTGGCTGCCGTCCTGGCGCAACTGACGCAGCACGTCCAGGCCGCTCATGCCGGGCAGATTGAGGTCGAGCAGCATCAGGTCGTAGGGCTGGCCGGCCAGCGCGCCCAGGACGCGGTCGCCATCGGTCAGCCAGTCGACCGCATAACCCTGATCGGCCAGAAATTCCTGGAGCGCATGGCCCAGGGTGGTGTCGTCTTCGATTACCAGAACTCGCATGCCGCGATTCTAGCGCGATCCCGGAAAAAACGGGGCGCGAAATGCGCCCCGTTGTTGGGAATCGTTCAACGCGCGGACTGCGCCGGGGGAGCGCCACTGGCCGGCGGCGCTTCCGCCGCCGCCCCGCCCGAAGGCGGCGTGGTGACGAAACCGATGCGCGTCATGCCCGAGCGACGGGCCGAGGCCATGACCTTGGCCAAGGTCTCGTAGCGGGTGCTCTGGTCGGCGCGGATGCGGATTTCGGGCTGCGGCTTGTCGCCGGCGATCGACTTGAAGCGGTTGGGCAGGTCATCGATATTGACCGGCTTTTCGTCCCAGAACAGCGCGCCCCCGGCATCGATGGCCAGATCCACGGTCTTGGGTTCTTCCTCGATCTGCTCGGCGGCCACCTGGGGCATGTTGATCTTGATCGAATGCGCCAGTAGCGGCGCCGTGATGATGAAGATCACCAGCAGCACCAGCATGACGTCGATCAGCGGCACCATGTTGATCTCGGAAACCGTGTGGGTTCCGGACCCCTTGCCCTCGAAGCTGCCAAAAGCCATTATGCGCTCCCGCGTTGGGCCGCGGCGCCGTTACCGTGCTGGCGGCGCAGGGCACGCACCTTGCTGTCGGACAGCGCCACCTGCTGGCCGGTCGTCAGGAAGGCGAACAGGTCATGCGCGAACGCGTCCAGGCGCGACAGGTACACGCGGTTGTTGCGCACAAAGGTGTTGTAGGCCAGCACTGCCGGAATGGCAACCGCCAGGCCCAGGCCGGTCATGATCAGGGCTTCGCCCACCGGGCCGGCGATGCGGTTGATGGTGACGCCATCGGACAGGCCGATGCCGACCAGGGCATGGTACACCCCCCACACCGTGCCGAACAGGCCGACGAACGGCGCCGTCGACCCCACCGAGGCCAGCACCGTCAGGCCGTTCTCGAGCTTGGCGGTTTCCTCGTCGATCACCTTGCGCATCGTGCGGGTGACGAAATCGCCGTTGGAGCCGGCCTCCTCCAGCTTGGTGGCGCCGAACTTGTTATGGTGCGCCTGCGCGTACATGGCGTGGCTGGCCAGGTGCGAGAACGGATCGCGCGCGCCGTGCGTCACGATTTCGTTTTCCACCTGCTCCAGCGAGCTGGCGTTCCAGAACTTGTTCAGGAAGTCGGCCGAACGGCGGCGCATGCTGATGTTGCTGCCGACCTTGACCAGGATCAGGTACCAGGTCACGAGCGACATCAGGATCAGGATGATGAACAGGCTCTTGCCGACGACGTCGCTTTGGGCAACGAAGTGCAGGAAACCCATGTCGGGCACGGGCGCGGGTGCCGGCGCCGGCGCCGGCGCGACCGCGGGCAGCGTGGCGGCGGCGCTGTGCAGCGCATCCGCGGACTGCTGGATCGCGCCGGTGGCCTGCCGGGGGAGACCGCCCTCGGTTCTTATTCACCTCAT
>NZ_JCBANN010000028.1:0-67224 GCF_059761975.1 Achromobacter sp. 46006 | reverse complement strand
ACCAAAATGTTCATCAGACCCAGGCGCCCGCCTGCAGGCCGCGGACATCGCCGCCATCGGCGCCCACGGCCAGACGGTGCGCCACCGCCCCGATCTCGGCTACACCGTGCAGCTGAATGCACCCGCGCTGCTGGCGGAGTTGACCGGCATCGACGTGGTCGCGGACTTCCGCAGCCGTGACGTGGCCGCCGGCGGCCAGGGCGCGCCGCTGGTGCCGCCCTTCCATGCCGCGGTGTTCGGTGCGCGGCAAGGCCGCGCGGTACTCAACCTGGGCGGCATCGCCAACGTCACCCTGCTGGTGCCAGGCCAGCCCCCGCGCGGCTTCGACACTGGCCCGGCCAATGTTTTGCTTGACGGCTGGTGCCAGCGCCACCTGGGCCGGCCCTACGACGCCGACGGCCGCTGGGCCGCCAGCGGCCAGGTGCTGGCGCCGCTGCTGGAACAACTGATCGCCGGCGAACCCTGGTTCGCGCTGCCGCCGCCCAAATCGACCGGCCGCGACCTGTTCAATCTGCGCTGGCTGGACGACCGGCTGGCCGCCTGCGACGGCCCCACCCCGGCCCCGCAGGATGTGCAGGCAACCTTGCAACGCCTGACCGCCCGGACCGTCGCCAACGCCATCGATGCCGCGGGCGTCGAGGTGCGTGAACTCTATGTGTGCGGCGGCGGCGCCCATAACCCCGGCCTGATGCGCGAATTGGCGTATTGCCTGCAGCGCCCGGTCCATGCCACCGACGCACTGGGCGTGCCGGCGCAGCAGGTCGAAGCGCTGGCCTTCGCCTGGCTGGCCCAGGCCTTCATGGCGCGGCGGCCCGCCGGCCTGCCCAGCGTCACGGGCGCGCGCGGCGCACGCGTCCTGGGCGCCCTCTATCCGGCCTGAGCCGCCAGGCGCCCAAAGAAAAAGCCCTTCGGCTCACCGAAGGGCTTTCTGTTGACGGCGCACGACGCGCGCCGCCGGCGCATCCAGCGTGACTTACACCGAGAACGACGAGCCGCAACCGCAGGTGGTGGAGGCGTTGGGATTACGGATGACGAACTGCGCGCCTTCCAGATCTTCCTTGTAATCGATCTCGGCGCCAACCAGGTACTGGAAGCTCATGGGATCAACCAGCAATTGCACGCCCGCCTTGTCGAGCACGGTATCGTCTTCGTTGACGACTTCGTCGAACGTGAAACCATACTGGAAACCCGAACAGCCACCGCCCTGCACGAACACGCGCAGCTTCAGTTCGGGGTTGCCTTCCTCGGCCAGCAGGTCCTTGACCTTGGCGGCTGCCGAGTCGGTGAACACCAGGGGAGCAGGCGGGGCGGCCTGCAGGTCGACGGTTTCGGTCACTGCATTCATGATTCACTCCTGGCCGCTGGGGCCGTATTCCGATGAGCGGCTGCGCCGCTCGCATGTAGTCACTATAGCTCAGGCGCCGCCCGACTCAAAGTTCGAGCTTGACGCTGCGGGAGGCGCGGACCACCTCGCCCTCCAGCACGCTGATGGTCACGTTTTCGGGGACAAATCCCTCGGGCAACGCCAGCACGCCCTGGCTGCGCTGGTACTGGTCGAACTGCAGTGCCAGCGGCGCAGCAGCCGGCGGCTCGCCCGCGACCGGCTCCGCGCCGTTCTCGGGCTTGACCTGCATCGGCGCCAGCTCGATGGTGACGGTCTCGCCCTTGAGCGTGCCCGTGGCCTGGAACCGCAGCATGCCTGCGAACGGCGCCGCGCCGCCGCGGCCACTGCGCATCAGCAACACCTTGTAGCGCAGGCCGGCGCCATCGCGGTCGACCTGGGCCCCGCGGATGTCCACCGTGCCTTCCGGCCCAGGCGGCAGCAATTGTTCGTAGAACGCCAACTGGTCGCGCACGCGGCCGACTTCGGCCTGCGCGGCATGCAACTGGGTTTCGAGCTCCTGACGCGCCGACCGCTCGATCACCAGCTCACCATCTGCGGTGTCGAGCTGGCCACGCACGTAGCGCAATTGCGCCGCCTGCTGGCGCATGGCCTCGTCGCGCGCCTCGACCTGCGCGGTGCTGAGCACCACGGCATCGACCGGGCGGTAGACCGCGCGCGCGTAGTAGTAGCCCACCCCCGCGCCCGCCAGCACTCCTGCCAGCACGCCGGCGGCGACCCGCAGGACAACGCCGGAGCCGGAATTTCGAGGGGAAGCGGAAGAATCGTCAGACATGGCGAAACGGGCTGGCGGCTTGCCGCCAGCCCGGCAGGGCCTCAAGGCAGGATCGCGACCTGATCGAGGCCGATGGTCTCCGGGAAGCCGAACATCAGGTTCATGTTCTGCACCGCCTGGCCAGCGGCGCCCTTCACCAGGTTGTCCTGCACCACCATGATGATGAGCTGGTCACCGCCGCCCGGGCGCGACAGCGCGATGCGCAGGTTGTTCGAGGCGCGCACCGAGCGCGTTTCGGGCAGGCTGCCGGCGGGCATGACGTCGACGAACGGCTCGTCGGCGTAGCGCTGCTCGAACAGGGCCTGGAAGTCCGTGTCGCGTGCCTCCGGCTTGATGCGGGCATAGATGGTCGAGTACATGCCGCGGATCATCGGTACAAGGTGCGGCACGAAGGTCAGGCCGACCTTGCCGCCAGCGATCTTCTCGAGCTGGGCGACGATTTCCGGGTGATGGCGGTGGCCGGCCACGCCATAGGCCTTGAAGTTGTCCGAGGCTTCGGAAAACAGCGAACCGACTTCGGCCTTGCGGCCAGCGCCCGACACACCCGACTTGCAGTCGGCGATCAGGGTCTGCGCATCGACCAGTTGCTTGCCGCCTTCGAGCAGCGGGGCCAGGCCCAGCAGCACGGTGGTCGGGTAGCAGCCCGGGTTGCCGATGACGCGCGCCTTGGAGATGGCCTCGCGGTTCAGCTCGACCAGGCCGTACTGCGATTCAGCCAGGATGTCCGGGCAGGTATGGGGAATCTTGTACCAGCGTTCGAAGGTGGGCACGTCCTGCAGGCGGAAGTCGGCGGCCAGGTCGATGACCTTGGTGCCAGCGGCGATCAGCTCCTGGGCCTGGGCCATGGCCACCCCATGAGGCGTGGCGAAGAACACCACGTCGCAGTCGGTCAGCGTGGCCTTTTCCGGCGCCGAAAAAGCGATCCGCACGCGGCCGCGCAGGTTCGGGTACATGTCGGCCACCGGCAGCCCGTCTTCCTTGCGGGACGTGATGGCGGTCAATTCCACATGGGGGTGCTGCGACAGCAAGCGCAGCAGTTCGACGCCGGTGTAACCGGTGCCGCCGACGATACCAACCTTGATACGGGTGTTCGATGCTTGGGCCATGATGTGTGCTCTTCGTAGAACGAGGCTCGATTGTATCGCTCGGACAACCGGCCTTGCCGCCCTGCGCAATCCGCGCGGCGACCGATGCCCGACCGGACGAAGCCCGCGGCGTTCCGCGGGCCGGCTTGGGGCCTGAACCCCGGGATGTAAAAAAAAGCCCGCGCGAGGCGGGCTTTTTTCGCAGCGATTAACGCTTGCTGAACTGCTTGCGACGGCGCGCCTTGCGGAAGCCGACCTTCTTGCGTTCGACTTCGCGGGCATCGCGGGTCACGAAACCAGCTTGCGACAGTGCCGGCTTCAGGGTCGCGTCGTAGTCGATCAGGGCACGCGTGATGCCGTGACGGACTGCGCCGGCCTGGCCGGTTTCACCGCCGCCGTGCACGTTGACCTTGATGTCGAACGATTCCAGGTGGCCGGTCAGTTCCAGCGGCTGGCGCACGACCATGCGGCCGGTTTCACGGGCGAAGAACTCGTCGACGGGCTTGCCGTTGACGACGATCTTGCCGGTGCCCTTCTTGATGAAAACGCGAGCCACCGAAGTTTTGCGACGGCCGGTTCCGTAGTTCCAGTTACCGATCATGGCGTTTCCTTAGATATCCAGCGTCTTGGGCTGCTGGGCGGTGTGCGGGTGCTCGGCACCGGCATAGACCTTCAGCTTCTTGATCATGGCGTAGCCCAGAGGACCCTTGGGCAGCATGCCCTTGACGGCCTTCTGAATGGCGCGACCGGGAAAACGCTCTTGCATCTTCTCGAAGTTCGTTTCGCGGATACCGCCCGGGTACGTGGTGTGGCGGAAGTACTTCTTGTCCTTCGCCTTGGTACCGGTAACGACGATATCGGAAGCGTTGATGATGACGATGTAATCGCCGGTATCAACGTGCGGCGTGAATTCAGGTTTGTGCTTGCCACGCAGACGACGTGCGACTTCGCTGGCCACACGACCGAGGACTTTGCCCTTGGCGTCGATCACAAACCAGTCACGTTGGACTTCATGCGGCTTGGCCACAAAGGTCTTCATGATGGTTCCTAGATATGAAAAATGGTCTCTGACTGGACGATCCAGCCAGGCTTTTTCCCTCAACTAGACAATGGAGCCGACATCCTTCCAGCAACTGGGCTTCAGTTCCGGGCTTCAGCCGTTGGGTTTCAGCCCCTCGGGTTTCAGCCCATCCATTGTCCCTATCGACGTCCCGCCTAAGCGTTATTACCCGCCCGTGCAATGGTCAAAATGAGGGAAAGCCTGAAATTCTACCACGGATGCTCAAAAAATGGGCAGCCACTGTCGAATCCAGGTGGATGGACGGCCGTTCCCCAGGGAAACGACTGTCGCATTTTTAAAGGGGACGCAAGTTTGCGCCGTCGGAAACCCGCCAGCGCGCTCCGGCGCCCCTTCCCCGCTCCGCTGCGCCGATCAGGCACCCAGATAGGCTTCCAGCACCCGCGGGTGGCCCAGCAGCCCGCGGCCGGTGCCCGACAGCGCCATGGCGCCGTTCTCCAGCACGTAGCCGTGCTGGGCGATCTTGAGCGCCTGGCGCACGTTCTGTTCCACCAGGAACAGGGTCAGGCCGTCGGCGTTGATGGCCCGCAGCGAGCGGAAGATTTCCTGCACCACGATCGGCGCCAGGCCCATCGACGGCTCGTCCAGCAGCAGCAGGCGCGGCTTGGCCATCAGGGCGCGGCCGATCGCCAGCATCTGCTGCTCGCCGCCGGAGAGGTTGCCGGCGATGCCGGTGATCCGCTCTTTCAGGCGCGGGAACAGGTTGAAGACGTATTCCAGGTCCGAGTCGACGTTCTTCAGGCCGCGGCGGTAGGCGCCCAGCTCGAGGTTCTCCAGCACGGTCATGGTGGTGAGGATGGCCCGGCCTTCCGGCACCTGGACGATGCCGCGCGCCACCAACTGGTGCGGCGCCAGGTTGGTGACGTCCTCGCCTTCGAACAGGATCTTGCCGCGCGCCTTGGGCAGCAGGCCCGACAGCGCCAGCAGCGTGGTCGACTTGCCGGCACCGTTGGCGCCGACCAGGGCGGTGATTTCCTTGGCCTGCAGGTCCAGGTCGATGCCGCGGACGGCTTCGATGTGGCCGTAGTTGACCTCGAGTCCGCGGACTTCCAGCATTGCGCTCATTGTGCGGCCTCCGCGTTTTCGGTGTCGTCGTCATCCTCGCGGCCCAGGTAGGCCTCGATGACCTGCTCGTTGTTGCGGATCTCTTCCGGCCCGCCGCAAGCGATGATCTTGCCGAAGTTCAGCACCGCGATGCGTTCGCACAGCCCCATCACGAAGCGCATGTCGTGCTCGATCATGAGGATGGTGTAGCCGCGGTCGCGGATCGCCAGGATCTCGCGCATCAGCTCGGCGCGCTCGCCGGTGTTCATGCCGGCGACCGGCTCGTCCAGCAGCAGCAGCTTGGGCTCGGTGGCCAGCGCGCGCGCCAGCTCCAGGCGGCGCTGCTCGCCGTACGACAGGTTGTCGGCCAGGTCGTTGGCCTTGTGATCCAGGCGCATCCACGTCAGCAGCTCGTGGGCGCGCTCGCGGGCGCGCTTTTCGTGCTCGCGATAACCCGGCAGGCCCAGCAGCAGGCTGGGAAAGCCGTAGTTCATATGGCGGTAGGCACCCACCACCACGTTTTCCAACAGCGTCATCTCCTTGAAGAGACGGATGTTCTGGAACGTGCGGGCGATGCCCATGCGGGTGATGGCGTGCGGCTTGCGACGTAGCAGGCTTTCACCATTGAAGGCGATGCCGCCGCCGCTGGGCGGCAGCAGGCCGGTGATCAGGTTGAACACCGTGGTCTTGCCGGCGCCGTTGGGGCCGATCAGGCCGAAGATCGCGCCTTCGGGCACCGACAGGCTGACGTCATGCAGCACGTGCAGGCCGCCAAAGCTCTTGGAAACGGAGGTCAGCTCAAGCATGGCGCTTGCCTCCTTGACGCATCCAGCGCTTGAAGCGCGCCGGATCCCAGATGCCTTGCGGCAGGAACAGCACAATCACCACCAGGATCACTCCGTTGATGACCAGGCGGAAATCCGCAAAACCGCGCAGCAGCTCGGGCAGCACGGTAATGATGAAGCTGCCCAGCACCGGACCGGCGAGACCGCCGATGCCGCCCAGGATGGCCATGGTCAGGATTTCCACGCCTCGGTCGAAGCCATATTCGTTGGGGCCGATGAAGAACGTCAGGTGCGCATTCAAGGCGCCGGCCAGGCCGGCGATCATCGCGCCCGCCACGAAGGCCAGCATCTTGTTGGCGCGCACGTCGATGCCCATCAGGCCGGCCGCGGTCTCATCGCCGCGGATGGCCTCGAAGGCCCGGCCGATCTTGGACGCGCGCACGCGCCACAGCACGAACAGCACGATGACCAACGCCAGGATGACATGCCACCACTGGGTCAGTTGCGGAATGCCGTTAAGGCCAAGCGCCCCGCCGGTGAGCGACTCCGTGTTCAGCACCGTCACCCGCACCACTTCGCCAAAGCCCAGCGTGGCCATGGCCAGGTAGACCCCCGACAGCCGCAATGTCGGCAAACCGATCAGCGCGGCCACCAGGGCCGGCGCCGCCATGCCGCCGGCCAGCGCAACCGGGAACGAGACGTCGTAGTTCATGGTGAGCAACGCCGCGGCGTACGCGCCGATGCCCATGAAGGCCGCATTGGCCATGGCCAGCATGCCGCAGGCAAGCGTCAGCCAGATGGAGAGGGCCAGCAGGGCGTTGGTGCCGAGGGTCAGCACCAGGTTGCCATAGATGGCCCAGAAGTTTTCGAATCCGCTCATACTCAAGCCTTGCGTTGAACCACTTTGCCGAACAGACCTTGCGGGCGCACCAGCAGGATCAGGAACAGCAGGCCGAATGCCACCGCGTCGCGCATGGTGGAGCCGATATAGGCCACCGACAGCACTTCGGCGAAGCCCAGGAACAACCCGCCCAGCATGGCGCCCCGGATGTCGCCCATGCCGCCCAGGATGATGACCGCGATGCCCTTGTGCAGCATCGGCTGGCCCATCAGCGGGAACAACGCGTTCGAGTACAGGCCGATCAGCACGCCCGCGACCCCGCCCAGGGCGGCGGCGGCGAACGAGGTGGTGATGAAGAGCTTTTCGACATTGATGCCCAGCAGCCAGGCGGCCTTGGGCGATTCGGCGATGGCGCGCAGGGCGCGGCCGAACTGCGTGCGACGCATCACGAACATCAGCAGCGCCATGAGTGCGAACGACAGGAAAATGATGCCCAGCTCGATCACGGTCAGGTGCAGGCCGGCGATCTCGATCACATCCTCGGGAACGGTGCCGTGCGGAAACCGCAGGTTCCCCGCGCCGAAAATGCCTTGCGCGCCGTTGTTCAGGATGATGCCGACGCCGATCGTGGCAATCATGGGGATCAGGTGCGGAGCATTGCGTTTGCGCAGCGGCTTGAGCACCAGGTAGTCGATGATGACCCCGGTGAAGCCGGCGACGAAAAATGCCACCATCAGCGCCGCCCACAGGGGCAGACCGAAATGCTGCACCACGGAGAGCGCCGCGTAAGCCCCCACCATGAAGACGGCGCCATGCGCGAGGTTGATGACCCCGAGCACGCCGAATACCAGCGTGAAGCCAAGCGCGAACAGTGCATACACACAGCCCAGCGACAAGGCGTTAACGAATTGTTGTTCCAACATGATGGGACATATTCCAAATCAAAAAAGAGCCCCCACGCCGCGCCCCCTGCGTGGACTTGCCGCTCGCCAGGCTCGGCTTCGGGACCCGGGGCAGGCCTGTGTAAGGCCTTCCACGCCGCGCATTGCGTGGACCTGCCGCCCTGAGAGAGCCGTTCTATTCCTGGGGAGTCCTACGATAAAAAGCGCCTTGCGGGCGGCGGCTGGCCGCGGCCCGCAAGGCGCATCCCCCCGCGTGGGGATGCCGATTGCTTACTTCTCGATGACGTACTTGCCGTTCTTGGTGACGCTGACGATCGGGGCCTGGTCGGCGTCATAGCCGGCGGGCTTGCCGGCACGGTCCTTGGCCTGGCGGAACTTGAACGGGCCGGTAGCGCCGCTCCATTGCACCGAGGGCAGCGCATCGCGCAGGGCGGCGCGATCCTTGGCCAGCTCGCCGGTCAGCTTGGTGTTCTTCAGCGCCTGGGCGACGATGTGCATGGCGTCATACGACTGGGCCGCGAACTGGTCGGGCGCACCGTTGAACTTGGCCTTGTAGGCGTCGATGAACTTGACGTTGGCGGGGGCCTTGTTCTCGATCGACCACGGGCTGCCGATCCACAGGTTGTCCGACGCGCCGCCGGGGGCCAGGTCGAAGATCTTGACCGAGTTCATGCCGTTGCCGCCGATGACGGGCACGTTCAGGCCCAGTTGGCGGGCCTGCACCATGATCGGGGCGCCTTCGGCCAGCAGCGCCGACAGCACGATGGCGTCGGGGTTGGTGCCCTTGATCTTGGTGAGCTGGGCCTTGAAGTCGACGTCGCCCTTGGCGAAGGTTTCGGTCGTGGTGACCGGAATCTTCTGGTCTTCCAGGGCCTTCTTGAAGTTGTCGTAGCCGCTCTTGGTGAAGACGTCGTCGTTGCCATACAGCACCGCCACGTTCTTCAGGCCGGTCTTGGCCTTGACGGTGGCAATGGTGGCCGGCAGCACGTCGGCTTCGGTGACCGAGTTGCGGAACACGTAGTTGCCGATGGAAGTGATGCCATCGGCGGTGTTGGAGGTGCCGAACGCGACCGTCTTGGCGGCCTGGGCGACCGGGTCGGCGGCCTGGGCCGAGTTCGACAGCGTCGGGCCGAAGACCATCAGGACGTTGTCCTTGAAGATCAGCTTCTTGAAGACGTTGATGGCTTCTTCCTTCTTGCCCTGCTCGTCTTCGATCACCAGCACGATCTTGTTGCCGTTGACCCCGCCCGCGGCATTGATTTCGTCGGCCGCCAACTGGAAACCGTTGCGGATCGACGCGCCGTATTGCGCGGCGCCGCCGGACAGGGCTTCGGCCACGCCCAGCTTGATATCGGCCGCGTTGGCAGCCGGGACGATACCGGCGGCGATCAGCGCGGCCAGCAGCTTCTTGGTCTTCGATTGCATGGTTGATACCACCTTAGAGTCTGTCTCGGAATGTTGGTTATCCAGGCCGGATGTTCCCGCCGGATTGACGTCCAATGGCGCCTGAAGGCGTCACGTTTGCGCGTCAAGACCCGGGATATTACTCCTTTGTATCAGGCCGAAACTCGAATGCCGTTCAACAAAAGGCGCAAAACCGCCCATTTTTTTGTAAAAAACACGGGGTTATCAGCGAAAACCCCACCTCCTGCCGAATGCCATTCGGCACCCGGCCCTGCTCACCCCCGCGCCGACAACGCCACGCCCAGATATTGGTCGTAGGCGCCTTGCGTCAGCCGGAACCACGGCATCGCGCTGTCGCGCAAACCCATGTAGTTGTCGAGGATTGCCTTGAACTTCGGATCTTTCTCGCCCAGCGCCGCGTAGACCTGCTGGGTGGCCTCGAAGGCAGCGTCCAGCACCGAACGCGGCAGGGCGCGCACCTGGGCGCCGGCCGCCACCAGTTGGGCCAACGCGGCCGGATTGCGGGCAGCGTAGGCGGCCGTGCAGCGGGTGTGCGCGGCCAGGGCGGCAGCCTCGATCACCGCCTGATAGTGCTTGGGCAGTTGGCTCCATGCCGCTTCATTGATATAGAGCGACAGTTGTTCGCTGGCGGCCCACCAACTCGGGCCGTAATAGAACCTGGCGGCCTTGTTCAGACCCAGCTTGGCATCGTCGTAGGCGCCTGCCCCGATCACCGCATCCGGCCCCGCATTGTCCGCGCCCTCTGCGGGTTTGGCGTTCTTGGCTGCCGGCTCGTCCGTTGCGGGCGGCGGCGCCACCACGCCCAGCCGCGCCAGGACCAGGCCCGCCAGGCCATCGACGCGCATCTTCAAGTCTTTCAGATCGGTAGCGCGCTTGATTTCGCGGTTGGACCACAGCCCCATCTGCGGCCCGGTGTTGCCCAACGGGAAGTTGAGGATCTTCTGCGCCTTGAACAGTTCGCGCGTCAGGCGCAGGCCGTCGCCCTCGAGCATCCAGGCATCCATTGATCCGGCCTCGAGTCCGAACGGCACGGCGGCATCGAAGCAGAAGGCGGGATTCCTGGCGAAGTAGATGGCCGAGGAGACGTGGGCGCATTCGACCTTGGCGGCGCCGACGGCATCCATCAATTCGGCCGTGGGCGCGATTTCCCCCTCGGTCTGCGGGCGGATGCTGAACTTGCCGCCGGTGGCATCGGCGACGAATTTGCAGAACGTCTCGGCGGCGCCGGCCCGCAGATCCAGCGCGGCGGGAAAGCCGGACGCCAGGCGCCAGTTGATCGAAGGCGAGTCCTGTGCCAGGGCGGGTGCGCTGACCGCTGCCCCCGCCGCCACGGCCCCCAGGCCAGCCTGCTTCAAGAATGAACGTCGTTGCATCTCTTTGCTCCTCTACAGCGATACGAGTTTGAGCAATACCCGCCGGATATTACACGTTGCAATTGACACTGGCGGCTAGAGGAATTCCCAAGCGATAAAGGATTGCAAAGACGGGCGAGGATGCCGCGGCTGGCGCGAGCCGCCCGCGGCCCGCCCTCCCGGCGACGCCAATGAAAACGCCCGCCCCCGGGCCCCGAAGGCCCCGCCTGGGCGGGCGAGGTGGCGCGGGCGCGGACGATCAGGTCCCGGCGATCGCCATTTGCTCGATCAGGATCGAGCCGGTGGTCTTGGTGCCGCGCGAGATGGTGTCGGCGCCCACCGCGACGATCTGGCGGAACATGTCCGACAGGTTGCCGGCGATGGTGACTTCCTGCACCGCGTGCTGGATCTGGCCGTTTTCGACCCAGTAGCCGAACGCGCCGCGCGAGTAGTCGCCGGTGACGTAGTTCACGCCCTGGCCGATCAGCTCGGTGACCAGGAAGCCCGTGCCCATCTTCTTGAGCATCGCCTCGAAATCGTCGCCGCGGCGCGTCAGCGTGGAACTGAAGACCAGGTTGTGCGAACCGCCGGCGTTGCCGGTGGTCTGCATGCCGAGCTTGCGCGCGGTGTAGGAAGACAGGAAATAGCCTTCCAGCACGCCGGCCGACACCACGTTGCGCTTGCGGGTGCGCACGCCTTCGTCGTCGAACGGCGAGCTGCCCATGGCGCCGCGGATGTGCGGGTCTTCGGTCAGGTTGATGTGTTCCGGGAAGATCGGCTTGCCCAGGGCGTCGAGCAGGAAGCTGGCCTTGCGGTACAGCGCGCCGCCGTTGGCGGCCTGCGTCAGGGCGCCGACCAGGCCGAGCGCCAGCGGCGCCTCGAACAGCACCGGAAACTTGCCGGTGCGGATGCGGCGCGCCGACAGGCGCGACAGGGTGCGCTCGGCGGCGTAGCGACCGACGGCCTCGGGCGTGGCCAGCTTGGCCGGATCGCGCTCGGAGGTGTACCAGTAGTCGCGCTGCATGCCGTTGCCGCGTCCGGCGATGGGCGCCACCGACAGGCTGTGGCGCGAATATGGATAGCCGCCCAGGAAGCCACGGGTGTTGCCCATGACGAATTGGCCTTCGTAGGTGCCGACCGTGGCGCCATCGGTGTTGGTGATGCGGGCATCGACTTCGCGCGCGGCGCGCTCGGCGCGCAGGGCCAGCTCGGCGGCTTCCTCGGTGGAAACCGGCCAGGCGCGGTGCAGGTCGAGGTCGGGGAATTCGGTGGCCAACTGGTCGGCGTCGGGCAGGCCGGCGGCCGGGTCGGCGGCGGTGTGGCGGGCGATGTGCCAGGCGGCTTCGACCGTCTGGCGCAGCGCGGCCTCGGAGAAGTCGGAGGTCGAGGCGGAGCCGCGGCTCTGGCCGGCGTAGACCGTAAGGTCGAGCGAGCGGTCGCGGGTCTGTTCGACGGTCTCGATGTCGTTCTTGCGCACCGACACCGACAGGCCCAGGCTTTCGGAGACTTCGGCCGCGGCGTCCGAGGCGCCGATCTGGCGCGCGTAGGCCAGGGTTTGCTCGACGAGTTCGGAAAAACGCGCGTGATTGGCCGCCAGCGGCAAGGAGGAGGAGGATTTGACCATTGCTGTCCAATTTGCAGAGACGGTTATCATAGCCAAGTCTGTCATTGCGCAGTTTTCCATGAATTCCCAAATCGAAGAAGAATCCACCGACGGCTACGACGAGAACGGCTACGATCGTCCCAGCAAGTCCCAGGTCAAGCGCGAAATGCACGCGCTGCTGGACCTGGGCAAGCAACTGATCGAACTGTCCCCCGAACGCCTCAAGCAGTTGCCCCTGGCCGAACGCCTCTACGAGGCGATTCGCGAGGCGCAGCGCACCACCAGCCGCGAAGGGCGGCGCCGCCAGACCCACTTCGTGGGCAAGCTGATGCGCGACGCCCCCGCCGACGAGATCCGCGCCCAGCTCGATGTATGGGAAAACGGCTCGCGCGAGGAAACCGCGGCCATGCACCGCCTGGAAACCCTGCGCGACCGCCTGCTCGACGACGACGACGCGTTGACCAGGCTGCTGAACGACAACCCGCAGGCCGATGTGCAGCAACTGCGCGCGGTGATCCGCGCCGCGCGCAAGGAAAAGGCGGCCAACGCCGCCCTGCTGCAGGGCCAGGAGCCGCAAAAAAAGCACTACCGCGCCCTGTTCCAGGCGCTCAAGACCCTCACCCACTGATTCCGCCGTCCATGAACGCCCCGACCGACCTGCTCGATAGCATCGAGATCGAAACCGCCCCCAACCCCACGCACGCCGTGATCTGGCTGCACGGCCTGGGCGCCGACGGCAACGACTTCGCGCCCATCGTGCCGGAACTGGACCTGCCGGCCGGCCTGGGCGTGCGCTTCGTCTTCCCCAATGCGCCGGTGCAGCGCGTCACCATCAACAACGGCATGGCGATGCGCTCCTGGTACGACATCCTGGTGATGGACCTGGTGCGGGTGGAAGACGCCAAGGGCATCCGCGCCTCGGAAGCCGCGATCCACAAGCTGATCGCGCGCGAGAACGCGCGCGGCGTCCCGACCTCGAACATCGTGCTGGCGGGCTTCTCGCAGGGCTGCGCCATGACCCTGCACACGGGCCTGCGGCTGCAGGACAAGCTGGCCGGCATGATGGGCCTGTCGGGCTACCTGCCGCTGCTGGACAGCGCCGAGGCCGAGCGCGCCCCGGCCAACCAGCGCACCCCGATCTTCCTGGCCCACGGCCTGTATGACCCGGTGGTATCGCTGCCGCGCGCCGAGGCCTCGCGGGCCGAGCTGGAGCGCCTGGGCTACGACGTGCGCTGGCACACCTACCCCATGCCGCACTCGGTCTGCGCCGAGGAAGTGGCCGATATCTCGCGCTTCCTGAATCAGGTCCTGGCCTGAAGCCGGCGGTACCCGCCGCGCTGCCCGCCCGCCGACATCTTCTGGCGGGCTGACTCCCCCTTTTGTATACCAAGTAGTATCCCAGCCTCGGATTTTCCGCGGCGGGGATGCACTCGTTCATAGAGAAAACACCAATCCCCAAAAGTCTTGTCGCCCGTTTGTATTGAATATAGTATTCGATCCAAGCCGTATCGGCCCGGGCCACCCAAGTTCGGGCTTCCCTGTTGTTGTAGTCGCTCCATCCCCATTTGGCCGTGTCGCGCCGGGTCCCGGCGAGGCATACAGACGCAGGAGAAAGTCCCGTGAAACCCTTGTCATTGCCCCGCCGGGCAGCCATCGCGCTGCTCGCCACGTTCAGTGCCGCGCTCGCCCCTCTCGCCAGCCACGGCGAGGCCCTGAATCCCCCCGTCAAAGTGCGCTACGAAGAAGTAGTGCGTTCCATCCTCTACGTGCCCAAGTATGTCGCCCTGTCGCAGGGCTACTTCAAGGACGCCGGCCTGGACGTGTCCATGAAAACCTCGCAGGGCACGGACAAGGGCATGACCGCCCTGCTCTCTGGCAGCGCCGACATCGTGCTGATCGGCCCGGAGGCCTCGATCTATGTGCAGAACAGCGAATCGCCGGTCAAGCCGAAGATCTTCGCCGGCCTGACCGCCACCGATGGTTTTTTCCTGCTGGCGCGCAAACCGATCGACAAATTCGACTGGAACATGCTCAAGGGCAAGGCGGTGATCGGCTTCCGCCCCGGCTCGAATCCCGTCGTATTCCTGGAAACGGCATTGCGCAAGCACGGTCTGGACCCGCAAAAGGACGTCAAGCTACTCAACAACATCGGCATTCCAGCGCGCGCCGGGGCCTGGATGGCCGGCCAGGGCGATTACGGTATCTTCCTGGAGCCCGAGGCCGGTGAACTGGTGCGCAACGGCAAGGGCTACATCGTGGCTTCGGTCGGCCACGAGGTCGGCCAGGTGGACTACACGGTGTTCACCGCCACCGACAAATACATCCACGACAACCCCAAGGTGATCCAGGCCTGGACCGATGTGGTGGCGCGCGCAGAAAAGTACGTGCAGGACACGCCGGCCGCCACGCTGGCGCCGCAGATCATGGCCTATTTCCCCGGCATGGATGGCGCAGCGGTGACCGAAGCCATCGAACGCTACAAGCAATACCAGATCTGGAAGACGTCGCCGCTGGTGACCGCCGATGCCATGAACCGGCTGCAGGACATGCTGGTGGCCAGCGCGGTCATGAAGGACAGCGCCCGCGTCAAGTACGAGGACGTGGTGGTGACGGACTTCGCCAGGAAGGTGCCGCAATGAACGCCGTTGTCCACAACCTGAAACCGGAAGCGGCCACCGCCAAGATCGAGCTGCGCGATGTCTGTCTGAGCTACTTTACGCCCGAGGGCGAGACCGAGGCCCTGTCCAAGGTGTCGTTCACGCTGGCGCCGGGCGAGTTCGTCAGCCTGATCGGCCAGAGCGGCTGTGGCAAGAGCACGCTGCTGTCGCTGATCGCCGGCCTGCACGCGCCGACATCGGGCTCGGTGATGGTCGACGGCCAGGCGGTCACCGAGCCCAATCCGCGCATCGGCTACATGCTGCAGCAGGACTATCTGTTCGAGTGGCGCAGCATCCTCGACAACGTCATGCTGGGCGCCGAGATCCAGGGCCGGCGCGATGCGCGCAGCGAGGCCCGCGCGGTGCACCTGCTGGAGAAATGCGGGCTGGGCGCGTTCCTGTCGCACACGCCCCGCCAGTTGTCGGGCGGCATGCGCCAGCGCGCCGCGCTGGCACGCACGCTGGTCACCGAGCCCGACGTGATCCTGCTGGACGAACCGTTCTCGGCGCTCGATTCGCAGACCCGGCTGGCGATTTCCGACGAGGTGGTCGACATCCTGCGTCGCGAGGGCAAGACGGTGGTCCTGGTGACGCACGACATCGGCGAAGCCATTGCCATGACCGACCGCGTCATCGTGCTGTCGCGACGTCCCGGCCGCCTGAAGAGCCAATATCGCATCCATTACGGGGAAGGCCCGCGCCCGACCCCGTTCCAGGCCCGTTCCCGGCCGGAATTCAATGCTTATTTCAAACAGCTCTGGGACGAGCTGGATGTCCACGTGGAGGGTTGAGCCGTGAACGCACCCGTCGCCAACACCGTGCCGCTGCGCGCCGTGCCCGCGCCCAGCCAGAAGTACCTGGACTACCTGCGGCGCGACCGCGCCCGCCGCCGCCACATCCGCATCGCCCAGGCGCTGCTGCTGGTGGTGTTCCTGTGCGCCTGGGAAATCCTGCCGCGCATGCACATCCTCAATCCGCTGCTGACCAGCTATCCGAGCGCGCTGTGGCCGACCTTCCTGGAGTTGTGGAACCAGGGCAACCTGGCGCACCATATCGCCACCACGCTGTCGGCCACGCTGGTCGGCTTCACGCTCAGCATGGCGATCGGCATCGTCGTCGCCGCCGCGCTGTGGTGGTCGGACTTCCTGTACAAGGTGCTGGACCCCTTCCTGGTGGTGGCCAATGCCATGCCCAAGATCGCCTTCGTGCCGATCTTCTACCTGTGGCTGGGCTCGGACTACGCCGTCTACGGCATGGCCGTGGCGATCGCGGTGTTCGTGACCATCATGGTGGTGTACGCCGGCTTTCGCGCTATCGACCTGAACAAGGTCAAGCTGGCCCGCACCTTCGGCGCCAGCCGCTGGCAGGTGCTGACCAAGGTGGTGCTGCCGGGCAGCGTGCCGACGCTGATTGCCGCCGTGAAAATGAACATCGGCCTGGCGCTGGTGGGCGTCATCGTCGGTGAGTTCCAGTCGGCCGACTCGGGCCTGGGCTTTCTCATCATGAACGGCAGCCAGGTATTCAAGCTGAACATCGTCATGACCGCCATCGCCATGCTGGCGCTGATCTCCAGCGTCATGTACCTGGTGGTGTACCGCATCGAAGCCGCCGTGGCGCGGCGCTACGGATAAGGAACCGCCATGCAGATTCCGCAATGGGTCCAGGACCGCGTCATCGCCCGCCAGGGCTGCCTGCATCCCTATGACACCCTGCCCGGTGCCCGCACCGCGGTAGTGGTGATCGACATGCAGCAGTACTTCACTCTTCCGGGCTACCAGGGCGAATGCGCCGCGGCGCGCGGCATCATCGCGCCGGTCAATCGCCTGTGCGACGCGGTGCGCGCGGCCGGCGGCACGGTGGTCTGGGTGCAGACCGCCTCGGACAACGCCGACGCCTTCTGGTCGCACCACCACGGCGTGATGCTGACGCCCGAGCGCAGCGCGCGGCGCCTGGAAACCCTGCGCCGCGATGCGCCGGGCTTCGCCCTGCATCCGGACCTGCGGCCGGCCGACAGCGACCTGCGCGTGACCAAGCGCTTCTACAGCGCCATGGCCACGGGTTCGTCGGAACTGGAGCCGCTGCTGCGCGGACGCGGCGTGGACACGCTGCTGATCGCCGGCACGGTCACCAACGTCTGCTGCGAATCGACCGCGCGCGACGCCATGATGCGCGACTTCCGCACCATCATGGTGGACGACGCGCTGGCGGCGGTGACGCCGGCCGAACACGAAAACGCCCTGCATGGCTGGCTGCTGTTCTTTGGCGACGTGCTATCGGTGGATGAAGTAGCGACGCGGCTGCGGCCGGCGCAGGCCGCGCGCAAGACGGCCTGAAGCCGGCATGGCCCCGGCCGGGCGCGGGCACGCGCCGGCCGCGGCGCTCAGCGCAGGTTGAGCCAGACCCGCCGCATGGTCGGATCTTCCGGATCCGGATCGTTGGTGAAGCCCAGGCTGGTCATCAGCGACAGCATCGGCCGGTTGGTCGACAGCACCAGGCCGTCGATGTATTCCAGCCCCTGCTCGCGCGCCGCGTCGATCAGCGCGGTCATCAGCTGGCGGCCCAGGCCGCGCCGCTGCCAGTCGTCGCCGATCACCAGCGCGTATTCCGCGCCGCGCCCGTCCGGGTTGCGCAGGTAGTGCGCAAACCCCACCAGCACTTCGTGCGGATGGCCGCGGTTGGCCGGGTTGGGCACCTGGGTGGCGGCCACCAGCGCCAGCTCGCGGTGGTAGTCCACCTGGGTGTAGCGCGACACCATGCGCGGCGTCAGCTCGCGCATCATCGACACGAATCGCATGTAGCGCGAGCGTTCGGACAGGCCGCGGATGAAGTCCTGCAGCGGCTGGCCGTCCTCGGGGCGGATGGGCCGCAGCACCCACGGGATGCCGTCGGCGAAACGGCGCACCTGCACCAGGCGCGCCGGGTACGGGTGGATCGCCATGTGCGGATAGCCGGCAGTCTGTGGTGTTGCGCAGCCCGGCTTCTCGGCCAGCGTCATGCGCAGGCCGCCGGCCCGCAGATGGGTCTCGCCGGCATACAGCGGATCGATGTCGAGCGTTTCGATGTCCGGCAGCTCCGACACCATCTCCGAGACAAGCACCAGCGACTGCTGCAAGGCCTCGGCGGCCAGGTGGCCGACGCGCGGCGCCAGCACCCGACGCCACAGCCGGCTGCGCTCGATCATCTGGCGCGCCAGGAAGCCGTTGAGCGGCGGCAGGTCGATGCCGCGATCCGATTGCGACAGCACCGCGTCCGGGCCGCCGGCGCCGAAGCGGATGACCGGCCCGAACTGCGGATCGCGCCGCACCCGGATGGCCATGGGGCGGGATTCGGGCTCGGCCGCCGCCACGTCCAGCGGCATGTCGCGCAGCGGCACGTAGAACAAGGACAGCAGCGCGCGGACCTCGGACGTATTCAACTCGCGCCGGCAATCGGCCCGCACCCGCGCCAGGATCTCGCGGGCGGCGCCCAGGTCGGGCACATGGGTGGCTGGCTCGGGCGGCTGGGTCTGCAGCAGCAGTTGCTGGTTGTAATGATGCGTGGCCAGCACGCCGAAGGCGTCGGCCGCCGACTCCGGCGTACGGAAGGCCGAGGTGCCGGCATCATCCAGCATGCGCCGCAGCGGCCGCATGCCGGCATCGCCCATGAAGCAGGTGACCACGGGCTTTCTGGCCTTGGGCGCGATCTGCGCCAGCTCGCGCGCCACCGCCGGCATGTCGGCCAGCGCGTCGGGCGCCAGCAGCACCAGCACGCCGTCCACGCCAGTGTCGTCCAGCACCACGTCGAGAATGGCGCGGATGCGTTCCGGCGTCAGCGGCACGTAGGTGATGACGGGGTTGGCGCTGGCCGCGTCCGGCTCCAGCATCGCCGCCAGCGCGCGCTGCGTGGCCGGCGCCAGTTCGGCGCGCAGCACCGCCGCGTCGGGCCCGATCAGGTCCATGGCCAGTTGCGGCGGCCCGCTGCCGTTGGAGATCAGCGCCACGCGCCGGCCCTTGGGACGGCGGGTGTAGCCCAGCACCTTGACCGCCGAGAACAATTGCACGAAGTAGCGCACCCGCACCGCGCCGGCGCGGCGCAGGGCGGCGTCGAAGATGGCGTCGGCGCTGTCGGTGTCGGCGCGGCCGGCCTTGAGCACAATGACCGGCTTGACGCTGGCCGCGGCCCGCAGCGTGCTCATGAATTCCCGTGCCGAGCCCACATCTTCCAGGTACAGCACGATGCTGTCGGTGCGCGGGTCGCTGGCCAGGTAGTCCAGCACCTGGGACAGGCGCACCACCGCCTCGTCGCCCAGCGACACCGCGGTGGAAAAGCCGATATGCACGTCCTCGGCCCAGTCCATGACGGCGGCCATGATGGAGCGCGACTGCGCCAGCAGCGCCACGCGGCCGGCGCGCGCCAGCACCGGATGCTGGCTCAGGTTCAGACCGGCGTGCGGGCGCTGCGCGCCGAACGAGCGCGGCCCCAGCAATTCGCAGCGGTTTTCCTCGGCCCAGGCGCGGCACAACGCCAGCGTGCCGCGCGGGTACGGGTCGGGTAGCTCGTGCGGCAACAGGATGACCGAGCGCGGGGCCAGCGGGGACAGCCGGCGCAGGGTCTCGGGCAGCACGGCGGGCGAAACGCAAACCAGGGCCAGATCGGGCCGCTCGCCAGCGGCCAGCCCCTGAAGCGTCTCCGGCAGTTCGGGCGCGGCGCCAGGGTCGCAGGCCACCACCGTGGTTTTCGCCTTGAGCGCGGGCGACAGCGAATTCGCCGCCGGCAGCGGCCGATCGGCGACGATCACCAGCGAACCGGGTTCGAACATCGGGGCAAGAGCATGTCGCAGCATGGCGGGAACAGGCACTAATCTAAAATAGCGTTCATCGTAACAAGACAACCCCGCCGTCCGCTTGATCCAGGCCCAGTCCGGCGCCGCTTCGTGGCGCGGCAGCCGCTATCATTGCCACCTATGACCTCCAACGCCTCCTCCCCCATCCGCACCCGCTTCGCGCCTTCGCCCACCGGCTTCCTGCACCTGGGCGGCGCCCGCACCGCGCTGTTCTCCTGGGCCTTCGCGCGCCACCACAAGGGCACCTTCGTGCTGCGCATCGAAGACACGGACGTCGAACGCTCCACGCCGGAAGCGGTGCAGGCCATCCTGGACAGCATGGACTGGCTCGGCATGCAGCCGGACGAAGGCCCGTTCTACCAGATGCAGCGCACGGACCGCTACCGCGAAGTGGTCGCCCAGATGCTGGCCGCCGGCACCGCCTACCACTGCTACAGCTCGCCCGAGGAAGTCGAGGCCATGCGCGAGGCCGCCCGCGCCCGCGGCGACAAGCCGCGCTACGACGGCACCTGGCGCCCCGAGCCCGGCAAGACCCTGCCGCCGGTGCCCGAAGGCCGCAAGCCGGTGGTGCGCTTCAAGAACCCCCAGGACGGCGCCACCGCCTGGAACGACATGGTCAAGGGCCCCATCAGCTTCGACAACACCGAGCTGGACGACCTGATCATCGCGCGCCCGGACGGCACCCCCACCTACAACTTCTGCGTGGTCGTGGACGACTGGGACATGGGCATCACCCACGTGCTGCGCGGCGATGACCACGTCAACAACACGCCGCGCCAGATCAACATCCTGCGCGCGCTGGGCGCGACCCTGCCCGAATACGGCCACGTGCCCATGATCCTCGGCCCGGATGGCGAAAAGCTGTCCAAGCGGCACGGCGCGGTCAACGTCATGGAGTACGACAACGAGGGCTACCTGCCCGAGGCCATGATCAACTACCTGGCGCGCCTGGGCTGGAGCCACGGCGACGACGAACTCTTCAGCCGCGACCAGCTGGTGGAATGGTTCGACACCCGCCACCTGTCCAAGTCGGCCTCGCAGTGGGACCCGAAGAAGCTGAACTGGGTCAACGCCCACTACATCAAGCAGATGGACAACGCCGAACTGGCCGAACGCGTGGCGCCGCGCGTCGCCCATCGCGGCGGCTACCCGGAAAAGATCGACCTGCCGGGCGTGATGGGCCTGCTCAAGGACCGCGCCGAGACCCTGGAACAACTGGCCGACGGCGCCATGCTGTTCTGCGGCGAATTCAAGCCGGCCGCGCCGGAACTGGTCGAACAGCACCTGACCCCCGCCGCGCGCGAGGCGCTGGCCGATTTCGCCCAGCGCGCCGAGGGCGCCGACTGGACCCGCGAGGCCGTCTCGGCGCTGATCAAGGCCGTGCTGGCCGACCGCGGCCTGAAGATGCCGCAACTGGCGATCCCGCTGCGCGTGGCCGTCACCGGCCAGACCCAGACGCCCGCGGTGGACGCGGTGCTGGCCCTGCTGGGCAAGGACGTCGTGATCAAGCGCCTGGCCGCCATCTGATCGGACGCCCGTCCACGAAAAAGCCCCGTCCGGCCTGGCCGTTCGGGGCTTTTCTTTGGCCTCGCGGGCCGGTTACCGCACCGGCGCCAGGTGGCGGCAGGCATCCTAGGCGGCCTTGGGCCGCGCCTTCAAGGCCCGCGAGAAGAACGCGCCCAGCAGCGGCAACAGGACGGCCGAACCGCCGAACAGCACCGCCGCGCCGGCCTCGTCCACCACCGAGCCGGCCAGCGCCACGCCCGCCGCCTGGCCCATGAACAGGCAGGAGGCGAACCAGGCCACCGCCGTGCCGCGCGCCGACGGCACCATCTGGGTGGCGTTGGTCTGCAAGGTCGCGTGCAGCAGGTAGTAGCCGAAGCCCGCCAGCACGCTGGCCAGCAGGCTCCATGCCCAGACCGGCCCCAACAGGTAGGACAGGAAGGCCACGCCCAGCACCAGCCCGCCCGCCACCGCCAGGCCACGTTCGCCCAGCCGCTTGAGGATGCGGCCCGCCACCACCGTGTAGAGCAACCCGCCCACCGCGTACACCGCCACCAGCGCGCCGGCCGCGGTCAGCGAAATATCGAAGCGCTCGTGCAGGTAGGACGGCGCGAACGCCAGGGCGCCGAACACCAGCAGGCCCTCGATGAACACCGTGGCCAGCACCACGCGCGCCCACGGCGTGCCCAGCACCAGCCGCGCTTGCGCCAGGAAGCCCTGGCGTACCGCGCCGGGATCGACCACGCCCAGCCCCAGCGCGCGCTGGCGCCGCACTTCCCGCAGCAGCAACGTGCCGACCACCAGATAGCCGCATACCAGCGCCGCGAAGGCCCAGCGCCAGCCCAGGGTGTCGGCGAACAGGCCGCCGGCCAACTGGCCCGCCGCCATGCCCAGGATGGTGCCGGTCAGGAACCGCGCCAGCGTTGCCTGCCGCCGTTCGTAGGGCACGGTGTCGCCGATCCAGGCCATCGACAGCGGCACGATGCCGGCCCCGGCGGCCCCGGACAGCGCACGGCACCACACCAGCACGTCCAGCGTCTCGGCCATGAACGCGCCCGCGCTGCCCAGCGCGCAGGCGAAGGTCGCCACGCTGACGACCCGGTACTTGCCGTAGCGGTCGCCGACCGGGCCGAAGAACATCTGCAACACGCCGTAGGCCACCGCGAACGCGGTCACGGCGCGCGCGGCCTGGCCGGTGGAGGCGCCGAATTCGGCGGCCAACTGCGGCAGCATGGGATCGCAGATACGGAAAGCGCTGGCGCTGACGAAAGCGGCCAGGGCAAGCAGCGCAATGGCGCGCGCTTCGGAAGAGAGGGCGGGCATGACGGGCCGGCGGCGGGATGGAGGACGAAGTCCGCACCTTACCGCAGCCCGGACCGCTTGGCGACGCCGGACGCCGGGTTCCGTCCGCGCGGCGCAACGCGGCGCGCGGACCCAAGCCCCTCGGGTCAATCAATATGGCAGGCGGTAACCCTGCGGCATGCGGCGCGCGGTGACCACCTGACCGCCGCTCTTGAGCTCGCGCAGCGTCAATTTGGCCTGCTCGACCCTCTCGATGCGATATCGATTGATATAGATCGGATCGGCGGCGTCGACGACCTCGCCGTTCGATTGCGTGGTCTGCATCGTATAGATGCCATCCACCACGCTCCAGCAGCCCGTCTCGCGCAGCGCCGGGCGCGTCTTGCGGCCGATCTTCAACTGAGTTTCATAGGCCATGCGGCCGTCGGCATACAGCACCGTGAGCGTCTGGAAGTCACCGCTGACGCCCTTCGGCCTGGAATTCGAATACCAGGTGCCGATCATGGGATCGCCACCCTTGGCGGGCACGCAGGCGACCGGCTTGGGCGGCGCTTCCGGCTGGGCCTCGGTGATGGCGGCGGGTTTCCTGGTGGCGCAGCCGGCCACGACCAGAAGGGCGCAGGCCACGCCCGCCGAACGCAAATACACACTGCTCATGACTTCCTCAACACGTCTGTCGACGCGCCGCGCCGCTCAACCCGGCACGCCTTTCGCGCGGCAAACATCACGCACTCTAAAGAGGCGCGCATGAAGAATCAACGACGATCCGCGCCATGTGCAATTGCGCAACAATCCTTGCCGGAAAGCCCGTGTTTCAAGGCCTCGACGCGCAAAAATGCGTTGGATTCAAGCGACATCGCGCACGCCACGCGCGGCCTTGGCGCGCAGCATTTCCTCCATGCGCGCCGCGGCTGGCGACAGGCTGCGGCCGGCCAGGCGGGTGATGCCCAGCTCGCGCTCGATGCGGGGCCGGGCCAGCGGCACGAAAACCAGACCAGGCGAATCCGGCGGCACCCCCAGCCGCGCCAGCACCGTCACCCCCACCCCGCGCTCCAGCATGGCCAGCAGCGACATCATGTTGGACACGAACACCTGGCGTTCCATCATGAACGCGGCCTGCGGATAATCCGCCAGTTGGCGGTGCGCCACCGTGCCCACCAGCGGCAACCCGGCGATCTCGCGCCAGGTCACGGACTTGCGGCCCGCCAGCGGATGGCCACGATGGCACACCAGGCCGAAGGCGTCGCGCAGCAGCGGCTCGAATCCCAACCGCCGGTCGCGCAGCACCGGGCTGCATACGCCCAGCTCGACCTCGCCAGCCAGGACCATGCGTTCCACCCCCTCCGAGTTGTCATCGAACAGGCGCAGCGCCACCGCAGGAAAGCGCTCGCGGTAGGCAGCCACCAGCTCTGGCAGCCAATGCGTCGCCACGGTCGCCACTGAAGCCATGGTCAAGGTGCCGGCCTCGTTGCTGGCCAGCCCCGCCAGCGTTCCGGCCACCCGGTCATGGTGTTCCACCAGTTCGCGCGCCAGCGGCAGGCAATCCTGGCCAAAGCGCGTCAGCGCATTGCCATTGCCACGCTCGAACAGCGGCTGACCCAGGCGCTGCTCCATTTCGCGGATCGACAACGACAGGGCCGGTTGCGAGCGGAAGGCGCGCGCCGCGGCGGCGCGGAAGCTGCGCAATTCGGCCACCAGCAGGAAATGGCGATAGTGCGCAATCGAGAGTTCGGGCAAGGCGGGCATCGGCATCCTTGATTTAACAGACTTATCAAATCATAGGAAAAATAAAGTTTTCTCATCATAGGCCGGCCCTTAACATGGCCGCAATGACTACCGCCACCCTTTCCCCCGCCGCCCACGCCGTCGATCCACTGGACTTCAGCCTGGCCGACCGGCTGCCCGCCCGCCCCGCCGGCCAGGGGCGGCTGCTGACCGCCGCCGCGCCGAATGGGCGGCCCGGCCTGCTGTTCGTGCCGGGCGCTTATCACGGCGCCTGGTGCTATGCGCATTACCTGGATTACTTCGCCCGCGCCGGCCTGGCCTGCGCCGCCGTCGATCTGCGCGGTCACGGTCCTTTGCCGCAGGACGCCGGCTTTGTCGACGCCGGCATCGCCGACCTGGCCGCCGACGTGGTCAGCGCGCTCGACCTGCTGGACGCGCACACCGTGGTGGTGGGCCACAGCATGGGCGCCCTGCCCGCGCTGCTGGCTGCCAGCCAACGCGCCGTTGCCGGCGTGGTGCTGATGGCGCCGTCGCCGCCGGCCAACCTGCCCGGCGCGCTGGGCCTGCCCCCGGTGCCCGCCGGCATCGCGCGCGCCGCGCCGGCCGCCGGCGAAATCCGCGCCCGCTTCCTGGCCACTGCGCCAACCCGCGACGTCGGCAGCGTGCTGCGACGCCTCAATCCCGAAAGCCCGCGCGTACTCAACGACCGCTACCTGCTGCGCGTCCCGGTCGATCCCGCCGCCATCACCGTGCCCGGCCTGTGCCTGGAGGCCGGCCTGGACACACACGACCGCCATCCGCCTGGCCAGGACCGCGCCATTGCCCGCCTGTTCGGCTTTTCCCATGCCGTTCTCGCCGGACAACCGCATTGCATGATGTACGGCGACCCGTGGCGAGCCAGCGCCGACGCGATCCTGGATTGGTACCGCCAGCAATTCGGCTGACAGGCCGCGCCCCCTTCCGCCATTCCGCCAGCCCCACGAGCCCAGCACCCAGACCCACGCAACCAGACCGACCCGCGCAGCGCCTGCGCGGCGCCGGGAATCACGGCGCAAGCCACAGAACATGACGGCGCCCCCGCCGCCCCAAGGAGACAACCATGAACCGACCCGCCCGCGCGCCCCGCCCTATGGTGCGCCACCTGCTCGCCGCCACCAGCCTGCTGCTGGCCGGCGCGGCCCATGCCGCCGGCTGGCCTGAGAAACCCATCACGCTGATCGTCCCGTCGGCCTCCGGCGGCGCCGCCGACCTGACCGCGCGCACCTTCGCCCAATTCCTGGGCCAGCGGACCGGCCAGACCGTGATCGTCGAAGACCGGCCCGGCGCCGGCGGCATCGTGGGCACCAACGCCGCCAAGAACGCCCCCGCCGACGGCTACACGTTCCTGCTATCCACCAACTCCACCCATGCCGCCAATCAGTTCCTCTACAAGCGCCTGCCCTACGACGCGCAAAAGGACTTCGTGCAGGTCGGCATGCTCGGCACCTTCGGCACCGTCGGCATCGTTTCTCCGGACAGCCCCTATCGCACCGTGCCCGAACTGGTCGAGTATGCCAAGAAGCATCCGGGCGAAGTCTTCTTCGGGTACTACAGTTCATCCTCGCAAGTGCCGTCCGAACTCTTCAAGAAGCGCGCCGCTATCAATATCAGTGGCGCCGGCTACAAGAACATCACCCAGATCATCACCGACCTGCGCGGCAAGCAGATCAGCTTCGCCTTCGTCGATTACCTGACCGCCATGGGCCAGATCGACGGCAAGGGCCTCACCCCGCTGGCCGTCACCGCCGCCAAGCGTCACCCCGCCTGGCCCGACGTTCCCACCATGTCGACCTACTACCCTGATTTCGTCGTCGCCGGCTGGCTCGGCCTGTCCGCCCCCGCCGGCACCCCGCCCGACATCGTCGCCAAAATGAACGCCGCCACCCAGGCCGCCGTCAACGACCCTGCCACCGCCGACAAACTCCGCGCCCTCGGCCTTACCCCCGAAGCCATGGACACCGCCCGCTTCGACACCTTCGTCAAGGAAGACACCGCCCGCTGGAAGGAATGGATCAAAATCTCCGGCATCCAGCCCCAGTAAGACACTCTATATATAGAGACAATCCCAAACGCGCCCATTAAGTCTCACCGTGAGCGAGTGACGGGGCAGGCGGGGGGATGGCGGGGCGTGTAGATGCGCCCGAGGGAAACCGTAGGGAAGGCCGTAGGCCTGGACGAGGTTGACGAAGGGGAAGTCCGGAGCGAACGCTCCGGACCGCAATCGTAGCCCCGCCATCCCCCCGCCTGCCCCGTCGCTCGCGGCTAAAGAACCCAATCCGCCGCAAGAACAGCTAAAGAAGCCGCCCTACAAAGGCAACTTCAACTCATGCTTGATCTCCCGCAACGCCACAATCGTCCGCGTCTGCCGAATCCCAGGCATATTGAACAAGAACCGATGCAAGAACCGGTCATAAGCCTCCGGACTCTCCACAAGAATCTTGAGCAGAAAATCCGAATCCCCCGTCACCGCATAGCATTCGAGAATCTCCGGCGCATCCCGCACCGAGCGCTCGAAGTTCTCCACCGTATTCGCCGAATGCCGCTCCAGGCTGATCTGCGCGAACATACAGCCCAGCCCCACCTTGCTGCGATCGACCTGCGCGCTGTAGCCCTGGATCACGCCGCTGGCCTCCAGCGCCTTCACCCGCCGCCACACCGGCGCCGCCGATAGCCCCACCTTTTCTGAAAGCTGCTGCGCCGAGGCCCGGCCATCCTCCTGCAGGGCCTTGAGGATGCCGATATCGGTCTTGTCCATCGTCTTGTCTCCTTTTTGGGTCGAAATCCCGCGAAAACGAAATATTCATTGCGAATTATAGGGATTGCACGATCCGAAAACGCAATAAACCCGATGCCTCGCGAACCTATCATGGTGCCGACTACAGGAGCATTCATGATGGACGGCACCCCCGCCCCCGAGCCCGCGCTGGACCTCGACTACCAGCTCGCCGACAACCTCACCCGCGAGACCGGCCGCATCTTCCTGACCGGCACCCAGGCCCTGGTGCGCATCATGCTGACCCAGCGCCGCGTCGATCGCGAGCGCGGGCTGAACACCGCCGGCTTCGTCTCCGGCTACCGCGGCTCGCCCCTGGGCGGCGTCGACATGGCGATGTGGAAGGCGCAGAAGGCGCTCGACGCCAACCAGATCTCGTTCCTGCCCGGCATCAACGAAGACATGGCCGCCACCGCCGTCATGGGCACGCAGCAGGCCGGCGTACGCGCCGACCGCAACGTCGATGGCGTCTTCGCCATGTGGTACGGCAAGGGCCCTGGCGTGGACCGCGCCGGCGACGCCCTGCACCACGGCAACGCCGCCGGCGCCTCGCGCCACGGCGGCGTGCTGGTGGTGGTGGGCGATGACCACACCGCCGTCTCCTCCTCGATCCCGCACGCCAGCGAAGCCTCGCTGATCGGCTGGCAGATGCCCATCGTGCACCCGGCCTCGATCGACGAATACGAGACCTTCGCGCTGTGGGGCTGGGCCCTGTCGCGCCATTCCGGCGCCTGGGTCGCCTTCAAGGCCGTGTCCGAGACCATCGAAAGCGGCCACTCGTTCACCCCCGCGCCGGTGCGCGCCTACGACATGCCGGCCGATCCCGACCTGCCGCCGGAAGCGCTGGAATACTCCGCCCGCGACTTCCTCTCGCTGGCGGTCGAAACCCGCATGAACCTGCGCATGAAGGCGGTCGCCGCCTTCGCCCGCCGCCACAGCATCGACCGCCTCACCTGTCCGGCGCCCAAGGCCACCGTCGGCATCGTCACCGTCGGCAAGGCCCACCTGGACGCCATGGAAGCGCTGGCGCGCCTGGGCGTGGACACCGTCACCGCCAACGCGCCGGTGCGCATCTACAAGCCGGGCCTGACCTGGCCGCTGGACGCCGAGCGCATGCTCGACTTCGCGCGCGGCCTCTCGCACATCCTCGTGATCGAGGAAAAAGGCGCCGTGGTCGAGACCCAGCTCAAGGACCTGCTGTTCAACCTGCCCGAGCGCGCCACCGTGGTCGGCAAGAAGGGCTTCGACGGCGAGGCGCTGGTGCCGTCCGCCGGCCAGCTGCGCCCGTCCCTGCTGGCGCGGCCGCTGGCCCAATGGCTGTCGCGCAGCGCCGGCCTGCAGCCCGGCGTCGACCTGGCCACCTTCGACTGCCAGGACATGCTGTCCAACGACGCCGACGGCATGCGCCGCCGCCCCTATTTCTGTTCCGGCTGTCCGCACAGCACCTCGACCAAGGTGCCGGAAGGCAGCCAGGCGCTGTCGGGCGTGGGCTGCCACTACATGGCCGCCTGGATGGACCGCGACACCGGCGGCCTGACCCAGATGGGCGGCGAAGGGGTCGACTGGATCGGCCTGTCGCGCTACACCAGGATGCCGCATATCTTCCAGAACATGGGGGAAGGCACCTACTACCACTCCGGCTACCTGGCGATCCGCCAGGCGGTGGCCGCCAAGGCCAACATCACCTACAAGATCCTGTTCAACGACGCCGTCGCCATGACCGGTGGCCAGCCGGTGGACGGTCCTATCTCGGTGCCGCAGATCTGCCAGCAACTGCGCGGCGAAAACGTCGCCCGCATCGTCGTCACCAGCGACGAGCCCGAGAAATACCGGGGCGTGGACCTGGGCGCCGGCATCAAGGTGCACCACCGCCGCGAACTCGACGCCCTGCAGCGCGAGCTGCGCGAGATCCCCGGCGTCACCGTGCTGATCCACGACCAGACCTGCGCCGCCGAAAAGCGCCGCCGCCGCAAGAAGAACCAGTCCCCCGATCCGGCCCGCCGCATGCTCATCAACAGCGCCGTGTGCGAAGGCTGCGGCGACTGCGGCGTGAAATCGAACTGCCTGTCGGTGGTGCCGCTGGAAACACCCTACGGCCGCAAGCGCGCCATCGACCAGTCCAGTTGCAACAAGGACTACTCCTGCGCCGAAGGCTTCTGCCCCAGCTTCGTCTCCGTCATGGGCGGCAAGCCCAGAAAGAGCGCCGCGCCCAAGGCCGACCAGGAACGCCTGCAACGCCTGATCCAGCAACTGCCGCTGCCGCAACCGCCGGCACTGGAGCGTCCCTACCGCCTGCTGGTGGCGGGCATGGGCGGCACCGGCGTCATCACCATCGGCGCCATCGTCTCGATGGCCGCGCACCTGGAAGGCCTGTCGGCCGCTGTGCTGGACCTGACCGGCCTGGCGCAGAAAGGCGGCACGGTGGTCAGCCACATCCGCCTGGCGCCCGCGGGCGCGGCCGCCGGCCCGGTGCGCCTGGACTGGCAGCAAGCCGACGCCGCCATCCTGTGCGACCCCGTCGCCGCCGTCGCGCCCGATTCGCTCGGCGCGCTGCGCCGCGGCCACACCCAGGTCACCGTCAACACCTACGTCGCGCCGGTGTCCGACTTCACCCGCAATCCGGATGCCGCCATGCGGCCGGAAGCGCTGCTGGCCAAGATCCGCCACGCCGCGGGCGACGATCACACCGCCGCCATCGACGCGCACGAGGCCGCGCTGGCCCTGTTCGGCGACAGCATCCTGTCGAACATGTTCATGCTGGGCTACGCCTGGCAGCGCGGCGGCGTGCCGCTGTCGCAGGCCGCCATCAACCGCGCCATCGAACTGAACGGCGTCGCCGTGGCCGCCAACCGCGCCGCGTTCGACAGCGGCCGCCTGGCCGCGCACCAGCCCGACGCGCTGGACGGCGCGCTGCGCCCGCGCGCCCAGGTGGTGCAACTGCATGTGCCGGAAACGTTCGAGCGCGCCGTGGCGCGCCGCGTCGAGGACCTGACCGCTTACCAGGACGCCGCCTACGCCCAGGCCTATCGCGACGTGGTCGAGCGCGTCGCCGCGCGCGAACGCGAGCTGGCGCCCGACGCCAGGACGCCGCGCCTGGCCATGGCGGTGGCGCGCGGCCTGTTCAAGCTGATGGCCTACAAGGACGAATACGAAGTCGCCCGCCTCTATACCGGCGAAGCCTTCCAGGCCCAGCTCAAGGGCCAGTTCGAAGGCGACTACAGCCTGCGCTTCCACATGGCGCCGCCGATCTTCGCGCGCAAGGACCCGCGCACCGGCGTGCCGCGCAAGATCACGCTGGGCCCGCGCACCATGACCGCGCTCAAGCTGCTGACCCGATTCAAGCGCCTGCGCGGCACCTGGTTCGATCCGTTCGGCCACACCGCCGAGCGCAAGATGGAACGCGCACTGGTGGGCGAGTACCGCCAGACCATAGATCAGTTGCTGGCAGGGTTGAATCGCGACAACCTGGCGCAAGCGGCTACAATCGCGGCCCTTGCAGAAACCATCCGCGGCTTTGGCCATGTGAAGGCCGCCAACGTCGACAAGTACAGGACGGAGCTGGCCCGCTTGATGCAAAGCTATACGGCGCCTGCCCCGCGCGATGTACCCCTGCGGAAAACCGCATAAACACTCGCGCTGAGCGGCATTCTCCTGGGCGCGCCTTGCTAGGCGCGCCCAGTGCATTTAGTAACAATGTTTTGGGAACCTGATCCTATCTTCTTCTTGTAGCTGTCGTACTCGATCACTAGAATTAGTGTCCAACGAGGGGTGCTACACTACATGTTGTGGTCGCCTAACCGCTGATACTCGTCGGCCACGCCACACGGATTCGTCCGTCCAAGCGTTGCGACCCCCCTCAATAAGATCCAGATTTCGTACCTGACATGACGTCGTCATGTCGCTATCTACGCGCTTTTCGCACAGGAGCTTCCATGCAGACTACGATCGCCTCTGTGACCCGGCCCTCGGCCGTGCCGCCCTCTCAATCCGATTCCCCGGCCGACGCCAACGGCGGGCAATGGGCCAGCTACAACATCATCCGCCGCAATGGCTCGGTGGTCGGGTTCGAACCCGGCAAGATCGCCATCGCCATGACCAAGGCCTTCCTGGCCGTCAACGGCGGCCAGGGCGCGGCCTCGGCCCGCGTGCGCGAGCTGGTTGAACAACTGACCACCCAGGCCGTCAACGCGCTGGTGCGCAACCGCCCGGGTGGCGGCACCTTCCATATCGAAGACGTGCAGGACCAGGTCGAACTGGCCCTCATGCGTTCGGGCCAGCACGACGTCGCCCGCGCCTATGTGCTCTATCGCGAAAAGCGCACCCAGGAACGCGCCGCCGCCGCGGCCGCCGAAGGCCAGCAAAAGACCGACGCCGCGCCGCAGGAACATGTGCTGCACGTCACGGACGCGGGTGTCCGCCGTCCGCTGGACATCGCCGAACTGCGCGCCACCATCGTCGCCGCCGGTGAAGGCCTGGCCGAGTTCATCGACTCCGAAGCCATCCTGAAGGAAACGGTCAAGAACCTGTACGACGGCATCCCCGTCGACGAAGTGTTCAAGTCCGCCATCCTGTCGGCGCGCGCGCTGGTCGAGAAGGACCCGGCCTACAGCCAGGTCACCGCCCGCCTGCTGCTGCACACGATCCGCAAGGAAGTGCTGGGCGAGGAAGTCTCGCAGGACGGCATGGCTGCCCGCTACGCCGAATACTTCCCCACCTTCATCGCCCGCGGCATCGAAGGCGGCCTGCTGTCGCCCGACCTGGCCAGCTATGACCTGACCAAGCTGGGCAAGGCGCTGAACGCCAAGCGCGACCTGCAGTTCGGCTACCTCGGCCTGCAAACCCTGTACGACCGCTACTTCCTGCACATCCGCGGCACCCGCATCGAACTGCCGCAGGTGTTCTTCATGCGCGTGGCCATGGGCCTGGCGCTGCGCGAAGCCGACCGCGAAGCCCGCGCCATCGAGTTCTACGAAATCCTGTCGTCATTCGACTTCATGAGTTCGACGCCGACGCTGTTCAACTCGGGCACCCTGCACTCGCAACTGTCGTCGTGCTACCTGACCACCGTCTCCGACGACCTGGAAGGCATCTACGACGCCATCAAGGAAAACGCGCTGCTGGCCAAGTACGCCGGCGGCCTGGGCAACGACTGGACCCCGGTGCGCGCGCTGCGCAGCCACATCAAGGGCACCAACGGCGAAAGCCAGGGCGTGGTGCCGTTCCTGAAGGTCGTCAACGACACCGCCGTGGCGGTGAACCAGGGCGGCAAGCGCAAGGGCGCGGTCTGCACCTACCTGGAATCGTGGCACCTGGACATCGAGGAATTCCTCGAACTGCGCAAGAACACCGGCGACGAGCGTCGCCGCACCCACGACATGAACACGGCGAACTGGATTCCCGACCTGTTCATGAAGCGCGTCATGGAAGGCGGCGAATGGACGCTGTTCTCGCCGTCCGACTGCCCCGACCTGCACGACAAGTACGGCAAGGCCTTCGAAGAAGCCTACGTCGGCTATGAAGCGCGCGTCGCCAGCGGCGACCTGAAGCTGTTCAAGAAGATGCCGGCGCTGACCCTGTGGCGCAAGATGCTGTCGATGCTGTTCGAAACCGGCCACCCCTGGATCACGTTCAAGGATCCGTGCAACATCCGTTCGCCGCAGCAACACGTCGGCGTGGTCCACAGCTCGAACCTGTGCACCGAGATCACGCTGAACACCAACGAATCGGAAATCGCGGTTTGCAACCTGGGTTCGGTGAACCTGGTCGCGCACATGAAGCCGGCCGCCGGCGGCGGTTTCGAACTCGACCACGACAAGATCAAGCGCACCGTCAGCATCGCCATGCGCATGCTCGACAACGTCATCGACATCAACTACTACGCCGTCGACAAGGCCCGCAATTCCAACGCGCGCCATCGTCCGGTGGGCATGGGCATCATGGGTTTCCAGGACTGCCTGCAGATGATGCGCGTGCCTTACGCGTCGCAAGCCGCCGTCGAATTCGCCGATCGTTCGATGGAAGCGGTGTGCTATCACGCCTACTGGGCCTCGAGCCTGCTGGCCGAAGAACGCGGCCGCTATCAAACGTACGAAGGCTCGCTGTGGTCGCGTGGCATCCTGCCGCAAGACACATTGAAGATGCTGCGTGACGAACGCGGTGGTCATGTCGAGGTCGATGAGTCGAGCACGCTCGATTGGGATGCGTTGCGCGCGCGCATCAAACAACATGGCATGCGCAACTCCAATTGCATCGCAATCGCCCCAACCGCGACTATTTCCAATATCATTGGTGTATCTGCGTGCATCGAACCCACTTTCCAGAACTTGTACGTCAAATCGAATCTCTCCGGCGAGTTCACGGTCGTTAACGATTACCTCGTGCGTGACCTGAAGAAACTCGGTCTCTGGGACGAAGTCATGGTCGCCGACCTCAAGTACTTCGACGGCAGCCTGTCCCGCATCGATCGCGTACCTTCCGAACTCCGCGAACTCTACGCCACCGCGTTCGAAGTCGAACCGAGCTGGCTGGTGGAATGCGCCTCGCGTCGCCAGAAGTGGATCGATCAAGCCCAGTCGCTGAACATCTACATGGCCGGCGCCTCCGGCAAGAAGCTGGACGACACCTACAAGCTGGCCTGGAAGCGTGGCCTGAAGACGACCTATTACCTGCGTACCCTTGGCGCCACCAGCGCCGAGAAGTCGACGGGACGCGGCGGCGAACTGAACGCCGTCAGCGCCGGTGGCACGTCCGCCTCCGCTCCCGTGTCCGCTGCACCTGTTTTGCCGGAACCCGAAGTTCTCGGGGCGGTTTGCACCATGCGGCCGGGCGACCCCGGCTTCGAAGAGTGCGAAGCCTGCCAATAACCGCCTCCGGAGAATGAATCATGATTAATTGGGAAGACGACACCCTCGCCACGCAACCTGCACAAGCCCCCGCGCCCGCGGCGGGCGGGCAGGCTGCGCCCGAAGTCCGGGCGGCGACCGGCGTGTTCGGCGATGCCGCCATGCCGACCCCGGCCGCGCCGCAGCATGCGGCCGGCCTGGCGGTCAGCGGCAATGCCACCTCGCAACGCGTGAAGGTTGCCGACAAGCGCATCATCAACGGCGAGACCGACGTCAACCAGCTGGTGCCGTTCAAGTACAAGTGGGCATGGGAGAAATACCTGGCCACGTGCGCGAACCACTGGATGCCGCAGGAAATCAACATGTCGCGCGACATCGCCCTCTGGAAGAACCCGAACGGGCTCACCGAGGACGAGCGCCGCATCGTCAAGCGCAACCTGGGTTTCTTCGTCACGGCCGACTCGCTGGCCGCGAACAACATCGTGCTGGGCACCTACCGCCACATCACGGCGCCCGAATGCCGCCAGTTCCTGCTGCGCCAGGCATTCGAAGAAGCGATCCACACGCACGCCTATCAATACATCGTCGAAAGCCTGGACCTGGACGAAGCGGAGATCTTCAACGCTTACAACGAAGTGCCGTCCATCCGCGCCAAGGACGAGTTCCTGATCCCGTTCATCGACGCGATCGCGGACCCCAACTTCAAGACGGGCACGCCCGAAGCCGACCAGACGCTGCTCAAGTCGCTGATCGTCTTCGCTTGCCTGATGGAAGGCCTGTTCTTCTACGTTGGCTTCACGCAGATCCTGGCGCTTGGTCGCCAGAACAAGATGACCGGCGCCGCCGAGCAGTACATGTACATCCTGCGCGATGAATCCATGCACTGCAATTTCGGCATCGACCTGATCAACACCGTCAAGCTGGAGAATCCGCACCTTTGGACGCCGGAGTTCCGCGAAGAAATTCGCGAACTCTTCCGCAAAGCGGTCGAACTCGAATACGCTTACGCCGAAGACACGATGCCGCGTGGCGTGCTGGGCTTGAACGCTCCCATGTTCAAATCCTACCTGCGCTTCATCGCCAACCGTCGTTGCCAGCAGATCGGTATCGAACCGCTGTTCCCTCAGGAAGAAAATCCCTTCCCGTGGATGGCGGAAATGATCGACCTTAAGAAGGAACGCAACTTTTTTGAAACTCGCGTGATCGAATACCAAACCGGTGGCACGCTGAGCTGGGAGTAACGCAGTTCGCCTTCGGGCCCGGCGCGGGCACGCTCTGCCAGAGAGCGTCGCGTTCGCGCCAGGCCTTGAAGGCGATCTCCCAGGTCAGGGTGTTTTCGAACACGTAGAACAAGCGGTAGGCGGTCTGTGATCAGACTGCCCACCGGCGCCATTTGAAATGGCTCGCGCCAAAGGAGCGGGGGCCATATCAAATGGCTGTGCCGAATTCATTAGCGCAAACCGTAGTAGCTGTTGCTCGCACAGGACAGCGGCATGCGCCGATGAATAGCCCGGGCACGGTTCGCCTTGTTGGCGGATCGGGGCACGGGTTTAAGTTCTGGGACCCCTGAACCTAAGGAGCATGACCATGGCAACAGCCAAGAAAGCCGTAAAGAAAGCGGTGAAGAAGCCCGCCGCCAAGAAGGCAGTAGCGAAGAAGGCCGCCCCGGCCAAGAAAGCTGCCGTCAAGAAGGTAGCCGTCAAGAAGGTCGCCGCCAAGAAGCCGGCGGTGAAGAAGGTTGCCGCCAAGAAGCCGGCCGCCAAGAAGGTCGCCAAGAAAGCGGTAGCCAAGAAGGCCGTCGCCAAGAAAGTCGCGGCCAAGAAGCCGGTAGCCAAGAAGGCCGCGGTCAAGAAGGTCGCCGCCAAGAAGGCGGTTGCCAAGAAAGCCGTCGCCAAGAAGGCCCCCGCCAAGAAAGCGGTAGCCAAGAAGGTCGTCGCCAAGAAGGCGGTTGCCAAGAAGGCCGTCGCCAAGAAGGCCCCCGCCAAGAAAGCGGTAGCCAAGAAGGCCATCGCCAAGAAGGCTCCCGCCAAGAAAGCGGTAGCCAAGAAGGTCGTCGCCAAGAAGGCTCCGGCCGCCAAGAAGCCTGCTGCCAAGCCGGCCGCCAAGCCCGCCGCCGCCAAGAAGCCCGCCGCGAAGAAAGCCGCTCCGAAGAAGCCCGCCACGCCGCCGTCCACGGCTGCCGCCCCGGGCGCGAAGACCGCGCTGAACCCCGCCGCGTCGTGGCCGTTCCCGACGGGTGGCCGTCCTTAATCGGACCGGTCACCGCGGTAGCGGTGCCTCAAGCCGCCTGGCCCTGGCCAGGCGGTTTTTGTTTGGCCGCCGGTACGCGCAACGCTGTCGCGCCGACGCTCCGGGTAGCACCGTTACCGCATTGGCGTGAGACAATAAATGCTGTCTTCATTAGGTAGATCGCGCCCATGCTCGGTGAAATTTTCCGCTTCCTGCTCGAAATCGCGTTCACGCTATTCGGCGCCGCACTGATCGCCCGCGCCTGGATGCACGCCATACGCTTGCATCCGTTCAATCCGCTGGCTCGCGCCATCTACCAGGCCACCAACTGGCTGGTGATGCCGCTGCGCAAGATCATCCCTGCCGGCAACAAGATCGACTGGACCAGCCTGGTGGCCACCTGGCTGGCCGCGCTGGTCTACATGGTGCTGTCCTGGCTGGTCGCCATCGGCGCCCTGATCCCCGCCGTGCTGCTGCCCTCGGCCATGCTGTCGGCGCTGCTGATGGCCCTCAAGTGGGCGCTCAATCTGGTGGTGTGGCTGACGCTGATACAGGCGGTGCTGTCGTGGGTCAACCCGATGGCGCCCATGATGCCGCTGCTGCAGGCACTGACCGCCCCCATGCTGGACCCTATCCGCCGCCTGCTGCCGCGCAGCTCGATCGACTTCTCGCCGCTGCTGCTGCTGATCATCGCGCAGGTGCTGCTGATGGTGTTGGCGCGCCTGAGCTACGGCCTGATGGGTATTTGAATGCCAGAACGGCCCGGCAAACCGCCCGGGCCGTTTTCCTGGCGCGCCGCTGGCGGCGCCCGATGAGGCCCTACGCCGGGATCGCGGCGTAGATGTCCAGCAGCTTCTTGCGATCGATCTTGTGATTGTTGGACATCGGCAGCGCGGCGCACGACACCAGTTCGGACGGCACCATATACGGCGGCAGGCGCCGGGCCAGCCGCTCCTTCCAACCCGACAACGCATCCTGGTCCAGCAGGCTGGCATCGGCCTGCGCCAATCCGGCGACAAAGCCGATCAGGCGCACCGCCGTGCCATCAGGCCGGCGCAACACCGCGCAGGCCCCGCCCTGGACCCCGGGCAACCCATGCAAGGCCTCGTCGATCTCGGCCAGCTCGATGCGATAGCCATTGAGCTTGATCTGGTCGTCCATGCGGCCACGGCAGAACAGCAACCCGTCCGCATCCAACTGGCCCAGGTCGCCGGTACGGAAGCCGCGGCGGCCATCCTCGGCCACGAACAGCTTGGCCTCGTTCAGATCCTGGCGGTTCAGGTAACCGCGCATGACGTGGTCGCCAATGATGCAGATCTCGCCGTCCTGCACACGCAACTCGCAGGCAGGCTTGGCGTGGCCGACCGGCAGCGGGTCGTGTGCCGCCAGCACCGCGTCGGTGATGGCGATCCAGGTGGTGGCGACGGTGGCTTCGGTCGGGCCGTAGGTATTAAGGATCGCCGCATCCGGGAAGCGCTGGCGCAGTTTCTTAGCCAACGCCGCTGGCAGGGGTTCGCCACAGAACAGAAACGTGCGCAGGGTTGGCAGCGTGGCCGGCGAGAAGTCGCGGTTGGCCAACTGCTGGTGCGCGAACGACGGGGTCGACACCCACACGGTCACGCCGTTCTGCGCCAGCCGGCCCATCCAGGTGGCGGCCGCGCCGATCTGCTCGCGGGAGTTCAGCACGCAAGTGCCGCCGGCGGCGAGCGTGGCGAACACCTCGTACATCGACAGGTCGAAGCTGAACGGCGCCTGGTTCATGAACACCGGCGCCTCGCCCAGCCCGAAGCTGCCCAGCATCCAGTCGCCCAGCAGGCCGACGCTTTCGCGGCCTATCTGCACGCCCTTGGGATCGCCGGTGCTGCCGGAAGTGAACATGACGTAGGCCAGTCCGCGCTCGGCCAGCTCGACGCCATCGCCCGGCTCGAAGCCCTGGGTCGCGGCGTCGTAGATGGCGGCGGCGCGCACGATCTCGACGATGCGGCGCAGGCGTTGCGGCGGGTAGATGGTGTCGACCGGCACGAACGGCGCGCCAATCAGCAATGCGCCGACCATGGCAACGAAGAACGCTGCCTCTTTGTGGCCGTAAATGGCCACCGGCACGTCCGGCGCGACGCCGTATTCACGCGCCTGCGCGGCCCAGGCCTCGGCCTCGGCGCGCAGTTGCGCCCAGCTCAGGCTGCGGTCGGCGCCGATCACCGCCAGCGCGTCGGGCGCGCGCGCGGAGTCAACGAACTGGAAAGTCTTCAGGTCGAAACGCATGCCGAAACTCCTGGCTTCAGATGGGACTGCGGCCGCTGAACACGTATAGCGCCAGCGCGGCCAGGATCAGCGTGAGAACACGCCCGAGAAAACGCATGACGGGCCGGGCCAGGGCGGCCTGCAGCGCCGGCCGGGTCCTGGCGGCGTTGACCAGCAGGTTGTGGCCCACCGAGTAGGCACCGAACATCAGGCCGCTGACGATGTAGTGCACCGACAGTCCATTCCACACACCCATGGCCAGCAGCGTGGCGAAGATGCCTATGTTCTGCGCCGCCATGCGGTGGCGCGAGAAGAACGCGGTCTTGCTCAGCGCCTTGTAGATCGGCATGAACACCACATCGCGCAGCCACTCTGACAGGCTGATATGCCAGCGGCGCCAGAAGTCCTGCGGATTGAGCGTGGCCAGCGGATTGCGGAAATTGATCGGCAACGTGAAGCCGAACAGCATGCCGATCCCGATGGCCATGGTGGAATAGCCGGCGAAATCGAAGAACAGATAGGCGCTGTAGAGCGAGGCATTCAGCGCCACCCCGCTGAACGAGTAATCGTGCGCGTCCAGGGTCGCCAGGCCATAGCGCCAGATCAGCTCGGCCAGGCCGAACTTCTGGATCACGCCCAGCATGATCAATTCCAGGCCGGTCAGCCAGGTATTCAGGTTGACGCCTTCGTAACCGCGCTTGAGGTCGGCCTGGAAATTGCGCCAGCGGTACATCGGCCCGGCCAGCAGCGTCAGCGGAAAGAACAGATAGATGAAGTAGTCCAGCGGCGAAACGCGCTCATTGCGCGGCGCGAACAGCAGCACGTCAATGGCGCGGAAGGTGGCGAACGACAGGCCCAGCATCGCGCCCAGGTGCGACACGCCGGTCTTGACCAAGAGCAGCGGCGTCATGGTGATGATGACGGCCAGCCAGGTCGGGATGTAGCGGCGGCGCATGGCCCACAACGCGCCGCCCGAGATCGCCAGCAGCGCGATGGGCTGGTAGGGGCGCGCCCAGAACACCGCCATCCATACGCCCAGGCAGATCACGCCGATGATGTGGCGATAGCCGATGCGCAACGGCATGCCGAACGAACGGTATGCCAGCAACCCCAGTCCGCCGCACAGGGCGCCGCCGAAAAAACTCAAGCTTGCGAACAATTCCATGCTGCGGTCAGAACTGTTGATATTGGAATTCGACCTTGATCGGTCCGCCGCCGCCCGTGGTGGGCTGCGCCTGCAGCACGAACACCAGGATCACGCCGACATACAGGCAGAGATGCCAGAAAAAGCGCCGGCCCCAGGCCTTGGCGGCCGCTTTGCGGGCCGCGCCGGCATCATCCGGCGCCGCGTCGGCTTCTTGAGAGAGTTTCATCGGGAAAAGTACTCCGCAATGCCTTGGTCCGCCAGCGCCCAACCGAGCTCGGCCAGGTGCATGTCGTCACGCACCATGCCCGGTTCGAAGGGAATGCTGTACAGGTCCAGGCACCCCATCTGATAGCGTTGGCACATGCCGGTGATGGCGGCCACCACCGGGTCGAAACGCTCGACGTCCAGGATGAGCTTGGGATTGAACGGCTGGATCACGAAGTAGGCCTTGACCTTGCGCCGTTGCAGCAAGGCCATGACACGCGACAGGTCGCCCAGCTCGGTGCGGGTGAGCGGATCGACGTTGGCAAACTCGTTGCGGGCCGGGGAATACAGCGGCGCCAGGTATTGCTTGTAGTAGTCGTCGCGCACGTCGTAGGGGTTGTTGCCGCCGAGCTGGTGCTCGACCGTGCGCGCCTCGTGCGTCAGGCGCGACCACTGACCGGGGTTGAGCCGCGCCGAAGACGGCCAGGTCACGAAACGGTGGGCGGGCACCGACAGCTTGCTGCGCGGGCGATCGGGCGCGGGCTCCTTGCGCGCGTTCCACCACAGCGACAGCTTGTCCTTGAGCTCGGCGACCTGGCCATTGGCGATCAACCACAACAAACCCCAATTGGCGTTGTCGCTGATCCAGTTCTGCATCTGCTCGCGCGTGCTGGGCTTGTCCCACAGGCGGTCCCAGACCGGGCCGGTGACATGCTCGGCGAAGGCGCTGCGCGGCAACTGGCCGCCGGAAGCGAACCAGGCCGGCGACACCATGATCACCAGGCGGGTATTGGGGGTCAGGGAGTCCGCCACCGATTCGAGCACGCTGACGATGCCATACGACTGGAACATCGCGTGTCCGTATGCCAGCGTCGGCACCTTCAGCTCCTCGGGGAAGAAGCGATAAGGCACGAAACGCAGGTCATGGCTGGACAGCTCGGACGACCCCAGCACCACCAGCGTGCCGTCGCTGAGCGCATTGCCCAGGCGATTGAGGTTGACGTGCTGGGTGCCCCAGTCCGGCCCCAGGTTCGGCAGATAGTTGCTGCTGGACGCGGGCGCCGTCGAAACCGGACGCACAACGCGGGACAGCAGATCGTCCGCGCCGCAAAAAGCCCCATAGGCCAGCGCCACCGCGGTGGCGGCGGCCGTGACGTGGGACAGCAGGCGGGGGTTACGAAAGATTGGCAGCGACATAGCCGGCGAGCGTGCGTACCGACTGCAGGTGCTCCGCGATCTCGGGAGCCGGGATGCTGCAGCCGTACTCCGCCTCGACCGCCAGCGTGATATCCACCGCGGCGAGCGAATCGACCAGGCCGGAGGCAATCAGTTGCGTATCGGGAGTGACTTTCTTCATGACGATCGACTCGACGATCGCGCCGATCTTGGTGTGGAGTTCTTGCTCGGTGTGCATAGATGGTACGGCGTTACATTGCCTCGTCGGCAAAATCCTCCCCGCCCCGAGTTCAGGACGGCGAGTATACGGAAAACAACTGAAAATCGACTGACGGCTGCGGCATCCGGCGGCAGAGTTCCGATGCACTTGGTTACATCAAAATCCCGCGGCAGCGCCGGGCACGGGTGCAATCATGGCACTTCAAACGTCGAATCGCCATGAAACTTACCGGCCAAATCGCTATAAAAGGCTGGGAAACGTAACGCTTGCGGGTAAATCCCGGGGGCCGCGTTGCGGCCGAGCGACAGATTTCGGGCAGGTCGCGCTGCGCCGGGGCCTTGCGGCCCCGGGGCCAAGCTCCCGTCAGGGATAAAAAAAGCCCGCGCGAGCGGGCTTTGCGCTGGCCGTGGCCAGGGACGCCGGGATTACATCGGCGTGACGCGGGTCGGGCCGGCGCCGCTGATGACCTGCACGCGCTGACCGACGCTGATAGGCACGTCGGCTTCCTGCGCGACCACGCGCGTTTCACCGTTGTCCAGCCGCACCGTGATTTCATAGCCGGAATTCTTGCCCACCTGGTTTTCCACGGCGTTGCCGGCCAGCGCGCCGAGAATGGCGCCGCCCACTGTGGCGATGGTGCGGCCCGTGCCGCCGCCGATAGCGTTGCCCGCCACGCCGCCCAAGGCTCCCCCGGCCAGCATGCCGACGCCACTGGACTTGTCGTTCTGGATGACGATGGGGCGCACGCCCGTCACCGTACCCGTGCGGACGATCTGCTCGCGTTGCGCCTGATCGTAGCTGTACACACCGCTGGAGGCGCTGCGATTGGCACAACCGCCCAGGACGGCCATCGAGGTCACGACGGCCGCAACGGCCAGCCAGCGGCCGGTACGCGGCGTCAACAAGGAAAAGGTTTTGCTTTGGTTCATTTGGACTCCTCGATCGGGCAATGCCGACGCTCTGATCATACTCCGCCCCGGCAGGGCGGCAGCCTAACGTGCAACACACTGAAACGCACCGCCACGGGCGGAAAACCAGTTGGCGGCACAGCCGCGACGGAAAGATCGCGGCCGGTTTCGCGACGGCAATTCGACCATGTCGGCACGCCCGGGTTCCCGAGGAGCCGGGCGGGAATCAGGCCGGCAGATGGATGCCGTAGGCTGCGTGCAGCACCGCGTCGATCTCGGCACGCGAAGGCGCATGGTTCTGCGGACCGCGCGAGGCAATCTTGATGGCGCCCATGACATTGCCCAGGCGGCAACTGTCTTCCCAGCCCCAGCCGCTGGTCAGGCCGTAGAGCAGGCCGCCGCGCTGGGCATCGCCGCAACCGGTGGGATCGACCACCTGCGCGGCGCGCACCGGTTCGATCTGGATGGCCTTGCCTTCGGTGAGCAGCGTGGCGCCTTCGGCGCCGCGCGTGACGACCACGGCCTGCAGCCTGGTGGCGATGTCGGCCATGCTGCGGCCGGTGCGCTGCTCGACCACCCCGGCTTCGTAGTCGTTGACGGTCAGGGCCTGTGCCAGGCCCAGCATGCGTTCCAGGTCGGCGCCGTCGAACAGCGGCATGGCCTGGCCCAGGTCGAAGATGAAGGGGATGCCGCGCTGGTGCAGGCGCTCGGCGTGGGCGAACATGCCTTCCTTGGCATCCGGGGCGACGATGCCCCAGGCGGCCTTGGCATCGCTCAGGTCGTTGCTGGCCGAGAACGACATGGCGCCGGGGTGGAAGGCGGTGATCTGGTTGTCGTCCAGGTCGGTGGTGATGAAACACTGCGCGGTGAAGGTTCCGGGCACGACCTTGACGCGGCTGACGTCGATGCCCAGGTCGGTCAGGCGTTCGAGGTATTCACCGGCGTCTTCGCCCACGGTGGCCACCGGCACCGGCTTGCCGCCCAGCAGATTCATGTTGTAGGCGATGTTGCCCGAGCATCCCCCGTATTCCTTGCGCATGCTGGGCACCAGGAATGACACGCTCAGGGATTGGATGCGGTCGGCCAGGATGTGCTCTTTGAAACGGCCTTCGAACACCGCGATGGTGTCGAATGCCATCGAACCGCAGACCAGGACAGGGGTTGCCATGAATGTCATCCTTCAGGGAAAGAATTTGTCGAGTTGGTAGCCGTTGACCTGGACACCGGTCACTTCAATCGGCACGGAGATCTTCAGTTCGCCCGCCGGCGCGAACGGGCCCCGCAATTGCTCGGGAGTGAGGTAATTCTCGGGCATCAGCACCCGCCGCACCACCACCGTGTCCGACAAATCAGTCAGGTCCAGCACCAGCGCCGGCCAATGCTGCGGTTTGTCGTAGCGGTTGCGCAGCACCAGGTTCAGCACCAGCCGCGTGCGGCCATCGTCGATGGCGGCCGCGCCCGCGGGCGGCTGCAGCGATGACGCCGAGATGGCAATGCGTTCGATGCGGCGCGCGTAGCCGACCGTGCACCCCAGCGGCTGGCAGGCGGCTTCCAGCGCGGGCCGCAGGACCGGCACCGAATTGGCGAGGTCGATGCGGTACACATACAGCAGTTGCAGGCCCAGCGCGAGCAATCCGGCCAGGCAGGCATAGCCCCACAGCCTGCGCAGCAGGCCGCGGCGCTCCTGGCGGTCCTGGTCGAGGAATTCGGGTGGTGCGCGGCCGACGTCGGTGGCGCTGGAGTAGCGCGTGCGCAGGTCGCCCAGGATCGGTTCGGACCCGCCGTCATCGAGATCGGGCTGCCCGTCGTCCGCCTCGCCGCGATGGCCGTGTTCGCCGTCGGCAGCCTCGCCGCCGGCCTGCGCATGCGGAGGGGTCGCGCGCACCACGAACACCGGTTCGGCCGGACGCTGGTTGCGCGGTGCGTCCCAGCGCGCGGTCTCGCGCCGCGCCACGATGGGTTCGTCACGCGGCCCGGCCGGCGCCTGCCAGCGCGGCGCATCGTCGTAGCGGTCCAGGTCTTCGTTTTCGTCATCGTCGTCATCGCCCTCTTCGGCCAGCGCGGCGTCGGGTTCGATGCGGCGGCGGATGTCATCACGGCCACGCAGCACGGCGGGGGGTACGGCTGGCGGTGCGGCGAAGGGCACGGAGGGCGCGACGGGCGTCGGCGCGCCGGCGTCGCGATGGGTCGCGCTCTCCGGTGCGTCCGGCATCCCGGGCAGGTCATCCCACGGGGCAATGGCGCCTGGCTCGGCGGATGGCGCAAGCGCGCTCGGCGGCGGCGCCAGCACCGGGGCGGCGACCGCCTGCGGCACCGCGCTCGTCGGCGGCGCGGCGGGCGCAATCCGCGGCGCGGCGGCGGCCGGCTTGGGCGCTTCCGAGGCCGGCACGCCCGCGGCCGGCAACAGGCAGGCGCGGCCGTCGAACACGGTGGCGCAGGCGCCGCAGCGCACCAGGCCATTGCGGACCCGAAGCTGGTCGGGCACCACCTTGAATGACGTGCCGCATTGCGGGCAGCGGGTGGTCAGGGCCATGGCGCGATCCGGCGGAAACGGGTTCAGGCCTTCTGGCCGTGCAGGCAGACCCAGCCGTCACGGGCGCGCCAGACCGACATGGCGATCCAGGGCGCGTAGGCGGCCGCGACTTCCTCGGCCTGCCGTTCCAGCACGCCAGACAGCACCAGGTGACCGCCGGCAGCGACGCGGCCGGCCAGCATGGGCGCCAGCACCTTCAGCGGGTTGGACAGGATGTTGGCCACCACCACTTCGAACGTGCCGTCGGCCAGGCCGTCGGGCAACATGGCCTGCAATTCGACGTGGTTGACCTCGGCGTTGAAGACCGTGCTCTGCACCGCCTGGGCGTCGATGTCGACGGCCTGGGTCGGGCCGGCGCCCAGCTTGCGCGCGGCGATGGCCAGGATGCCCGAGCCGCAGCCGTAGTCCAGCAGGGTCGCGCCCTTGGGCAGCTCGGCTTCCAGCCAGGCCAGGCACAGGTGCGTGGTCGGATGGCTGCCGGTGCCGAAGGCCAGGCCCGGATCGAGTTCGATATGGATGGCGCCGTCCTCGGCCGCGGCCGCTTCCAGGCCAGGGACGTCCGGGCTGTCGCGGTGCCAGCTGGGCACGATCCAGAGGCGTTCGGCGATGTGGATGGGGCCGAATTGCGATTGCGTCAGGCGCACCCAGTCGGCGTCCGGCACGTCGCGCAGGCTCCAGCCGGCGAACAGCGCCGGGTCCAGCTCGCCCGCGGCGGCGGCTTCTTCCATGATCTGCGCGGGATCGGCTCCATCCGGCAGCAAAGCCACGACGCGATTGCGTTCCCAGGCCTGCACGTCGGGCTCGGTGCCCGGCTCGCCGAACAGCGGACGCTCGTCGTCGGTGCCCAGGTCGGCGTCCTCGACGGACACCGACAGCACGCCGGCTTCCAGCAGGGCGTCGGACAGGGCCTCGGCTTGCGCCTCCTGGCAGTGGAGCACGAGTTCACGCATGATGATTCTTCCATCTGGCCAACGGGCCGCGGCATGCGCCGCGGCCCGGTCAGCCGGTTAAGGCAGTAAAAAGGGGGCCAAGGCCCCCTGCTATGCGCTGGTCAGGGACGCTGGGCCAGCTTGTTTTCCAGATAGTGGATGCTGGTGCCGCCTTCGACGAAGCGGGCATCCTGCAGCAGTTCACGGTGCAGCGGGATGTTGGTGGAAATGCCTTCCACCACCATTTCCGACAGCGCGGTGCGCATGCGCGCCAGGGCCTGGTCGCGCGTGTCGCCGTAGGTGATGACCTTGGCGATCATCGAATCATAGTTCGGCGGCACGAAATAGCCGTTGAACGCGTGCGAATCGATACGCACGCCCGGACCTCCCGGCGTGTGCCAGTTGGTGATGCGGCCAGGGCTGGGCACGAAGCGGAACGGGTCCTCGGCGTTGATGCGGCACTCGATCGCGTGGCCCTTGAAGGTGATGTCGCGCTGGCGCAGCGTGAACTTCTCGCCGGCGGCGATCAGGATCTGCTGCTGCACCAGGTCGACGCCGGTGATCAGCTCGGTGACCGGGTGTTCGACCTGGATACGGGTGTTCATTTCGATGAAATAGAACTCGCCGTTTTCATACAGGAACTCGAACGTGCCGGCGCCGCGGTAGCCCATCTTGCGGCAGGCGTCGGCGCAGCGGTCGCCGATGCGCTCGATCAGGCGGCGCGCGATGCCGGGGGCCGGCGCTTCCTCGATGACCTTCTGGTGGCGGCGCTGCATGGAGCAATCGCGCTCGCCCAGCCACACGGCGTTGCGACCGCCGTCGGCCAGCACCTGGATTTCCACATGGCGCGGGTTCTCGAGGAACTTCTCCATATAGACTTCCGGGTTGTTGAACGCGGCGCCCGCTTCCGAACGCGTCATGGTGACGGCGTTCAGCAGCGCGGCCTCGGTGTACACCACGCGCATGCCGCGGCCACCGCCGCCGCCAGCGGCCTTGATGATGACCGGATAGCCGACTTCGCGCGCAACGCGGATGATTTCCTGCGGATCGTCGGGCAACGCGCCTTCGGAACCGGGCACCACCGGCACGCCGGCTTCAATCATGGCGCGCTTGGCGCTGACCTTGTCGCCCATCAGGCGAATGGTGTCGGGGCGCGGGCCGATGAAGACAAAGCCGCTCTTTTCGACGCGATCGGCGAAGTCGGCATTTTCGGACAAGAACCCGTAACCCGGGTGGATTGCCTCGGAATCCGTGACTTCGGCCGCCGAAATGATGGCCGGCATGTTGAGGTAGCTTTCACGCGACGGCGCAGGCCCGATGCACACGGATTCGTCGGCCAGGCGCACGTACTTGGCTTCGCGGTCGGCCTCGGAGTGCACCACCACGGTCTTGATGCCCAGCTCGCGGCAGGCGCGCTGAATGCGCAGGGCGATTTCGCCCCGGTTGGCGATCAGGATTTTTTCGAACATTTTCAGCTATCAGCCAATGACGAACAGGGGTTGACCGTACTCGACGGGCTCGCCGTTTTCGACCAGGATTTCTTTGATGACGCCGGACTTGTCGGCTTCGATTTCATTGAGCAGCTTCATGGCTTCAATGATGCACAGCGGATCGCCTTCCTTGACCGTGGCGCCCACGTCGATGAACGGCGCGGCGCCCGGGTTCGGCGAACGGTAGAAGGTGCCAACCATGGGGGCCTTGACCACATGGCCCTGCACCGCAGGAGCGGCCTCGGCAGCGGCGGCGGGCGCGGCGGCCGGAGCCGCGGGCGCGGCCGGCGCGACGGCGACGCCGGCTTCCGGTTGGTGATAAGCCACCGGCTGCAGGGTCTGCGAGAACTTGACGATGCGAACCTTGCCTTCGCCTTCGGTGATTTCCAGCTCGGCGATGCCCGATTCAGCCACCAGGTCGATCAGGGTTTTGAGTTTTCGAAGGTCCATAGAAGCTGCTTCCCGAGATAGTGTCGGCAACGTCCCGGTGTCCGGGTCCGCGCCATATAAGATGTAAAAGCTGAGAGTTGGTGCGAGATCAGTGCCGCACTGCGTAACGCAGAGCCGCTTCGTAGCCATCCGCGCCCAGGCCGCTGATGAGGCCTACCGCCAAGTCGGACAGATATGAGTGATGCCTGAAGGGCTCTCGCTTATACAGGTTGGACAAATGTACTTCAATAAATGGGATCGCGACCCCAGCCAGCGCATCGCGGATCGCGACGCTGGTGTGCGTATATGCCGCCGCGTTGATGATGATGAAATCGGTGCCGTCTTGCCGGGCCGCCTGAATGCGGTCAACCAGCGCGCCTTCATGATTGCCTTGCCACGCGGTCAGCGTGGCGCCCAATTCACCGGCCAGCCGCTCCAGGCCCTCGTTGATCTGGGACAGCGTGAGGCTGCCGTAGATGTGAGGCTCCCGGGTGCCGAGCAGGTTCAGATTCGGGCCATGCAATACCAGTATGTTTTGCGCCATGCGCTTGCCAATGAGTGGATTGCCAATTGTTGGCAAAACAGCCGATAAACCAGCTTTTTACGCCAATTCCTACTATTTGTCCAACAGACTTACGCCTTAAAACCAGACAGTGTCTGGCTCAAGTCATCAGGCTGGATTTCGCCCAGTATCTTCCGGTTAATGCTGCCATCTGCATTGAAAACAATGGTAAATGGCAATCCGCCGCTCGGGTTTCCTAGCTTGCGCAGGGTATCGACAGCCCCGGCTCCCATCACCCACAAAGGGTAGGAAACCTGTACTTTCTCGACAAATTTTTGCATGTTGACCGCTGAATCAACGCCAATACCGACAAAACGGACATGTGGGTATTTTTTCTGCAAGGCGTCGAGCTCGGGCATTTCCCTGACGCACGGCGCGCACCAGGTTGCCCAGAAATTGACCACGATGGGCTGGCCATTCCAGGCGGCCAGCGACTGCGTCGCGCCGTGCAGATCGGGCAAGCGCAGTTGCATCAGGGCAGCGACGGGGTCCTCGGCGGCGGGCGCCGCGGGCGCGGACGGGGGCTGGTTGCGGCCCAGCAGGGTGTAGCCCCCCGCGACCGTGGCGGCCACGGCCACGGCGGCGGACAGGAGTAGGCGTCGATTCATGGCGCGATCATAACCGCTGCGGCCGGTTTGCGCCGCAAGCGCCGGCGCGCCGGCATGACGGCTGCCTATCTATACAATGCAGGACAGGAGAGTTTTCAATGCACCTGCACATTCTTGGCATCTGCGGTACGTTCATGGGCGGCCTGGCGCTGATCGCGCGCGCCGCCGGCCACAAGGTCACCGGTTGCGATGCGGGCGTCTACCCGCCCATGAGCACCCAGTTGTCCGAACAGGGAATCGAACTGATCGAAGGCTTCGGCCCCGAACAGATGGCGCTCAAGCCGGACCTGTACGTGATCGGCAACGTCGTCAGCCGCGGCAACCCGCTGATGGAAGCCATTCTGGAAGCCGGCGCCCGCTACGTGTCCGGGCCGCAATGGCTGGGCGACAACATCCTGCCCGGCGCTCACGTGCTGGCGGTGGCCGGCACCCATGGCAAGACCACCACCAGCTCGATGCTGGCCTGGATCCTTGAAGCGGCGGGCCTGGCGCCCAATTTCCTGATCGGCGGCGTGGCCACCGACCTGCGGGTGTCGGCGCGCTACGACCCGGCGCGGCGCCCTTTCGTGATCGAGGCGGACGAATACGACACGGCGTTCTTCGACAAGCGCTCGAAGTTTGTCCACTACCGCCCCCGCACCGCCATCCTGAACAATCTTGAATACGATCACGCTGACATCTTCCCCGATCTGGCGGCCATCGAAACCCAATTCCACCATCTGGTGCGCACCATTCCAGGCTCTGGCCGTATCATCCGCCCGACGCAATCCGACGCGCTGGATCGCGTGATTGCGCGCGGATGCTGGTCTGAAACCGTCACGTTCGGCGTCGATGGCGCCTGGCAGGCCGACGCCCCCGACGCCGATGGCGCTTTCGCCGTGCGGCGCGACGGCATCGACGTCGGCACCGTGCGCTGGGCCCTGGGCGGCGAGCACAACCGCATGAATGCCCTGGCCGCGCTGGCCGCGGCCGACCATGCGGGCGTGCCGGCCGCCGAAGGCATCGAGGCCCTGAGCCGTTTCGGCGGCGTCAAGCGCCGCATGGAACTGCGCGGCACGGTCAACGGCGTCAAGGTCTATGACGATTTCGCCCATCACCCCACCGCCATTGCCACCACCCTGCAAGGCCTGCGCCGCCAAGTGGGCGCGGCGCGCATCCTGGCGGTGCTGGAGCCGCGTTCCAACACCATGAAACTGGGCGCCATGGCCGCGCGCCTGCCGGATGCGCTGCGCGATGCCGACCTGGTGTTCTGCTTCGGCGCCCGTTCCGGCAAGCACGCGCTGGGCTGGAATCCGGTCGAAGTGCTGGCTCCCCTGGGCGAGCGCGCTTCCAGTTACGATGATATCGACGCCCTCGTGGCCGCCGTGACCGGCGCCGCACGCCCCGGCGACCAGGTGCTGGTGATGAGCAACGGCGGCTTCGGCGGCATCCACGGCAAGCTGCTGGCCGCCCTGGCGGCGCGCGGCTGAGGCGCCGCGCCAGCGCCCCAGGCAGCCCCTCCGGAAAGGCACGAAATGATCCTTTACCTGCACGGCTTTCGTTCCTCGCCGACTTCATTCAAGGCCCGCATGATGGCCGAGGCCATGGCTGCCCGCGGCCTGCCAGCCGCTTGGGCCTGTCCGCAACTGCCGGCCAGCCCGCGCCAGGCCATCGAGCTGGCGCAGGGTATCGCCCGGCGGCAACTGGCCGACGCCGCCGATCCGCGCGCGCTGACCGTGATCGGCTCGTCGCTGGGTGGGTTCTACGCCACCTGGCTGGCCGAACAGCTCGGTTGCCAGGCGGTGCTGCTAAACCCCGCGGTCGAGGCCGCGCGCGACCTGGCCACCCAGGTTGGCGAGCACCGCATGTATCATTCCGACGCGCCGTTCATGTTCCTGCCGGAATACGTGGAGGAACTGGCCGCACTGCGTGTCGACCGCATCAGCCAGCCGGAACGCTATTTCCTGGTGGCCGCGACCGGCGACGAGGTGCTGGACTGGCGTGAAATGCGCGATCGCTACGCGGGCTGCCGCCAGCGCATCGTTCCCGGCAGCGATCACGGCCTGTCAGATTTCGCCGACTGGATGCCCGAGGTGCTGGAATTCGCCCTTGGCTCCGCGCCGACCGGTCCCAGATAACTCACTACACTCTTATATATATAGCTGCGCAAGGCGGCGCTTGCGCGCCGCCCAGGACGACCCTCACCATGTATGTGTTTTACGAAGACGACGGCAGCTTCAAGGCCGGCCATATCCTGTCCGAAACCGACGCCAGCCTGCAGGTGGAGTCCGAATCGGGCAAGCGCAGCAAGATCAAGCGCGCCAACACCCTGTTCAATTTCGCCGCGCCCGAACCGGCCGCGCTGATGGCCCAGGCCGCCGCGCTGGCCGATACCCTGGATCTTCAATTCCTGTGGGAATGCGCGCCCCAGGAAGAATTCGATTCGCCCGCGCTGGCGGCCGATTATTTCGGCCATGCGCCCACCCCCGTCGAACAGGCCGCGCTGCTGATGCGCCTGCATGGGGCACCCGCCTACTTCCATCGCCGCGGCAAGGGCCACTACCGCCCCGCCCCGCCCGACATTCTGGCCGCCGCCCTGGCCGCGCTGGAAAAGAAGCAGCGCCAGGCGGAACAGCAGCAGGAATGGGTCGACGAGATGGCCGCCGGCCGCCTGCCCGAACCCATCGCCCAGGCCGCCGAATCGCTGCTGATCCGCCCGGACAAGAATTCGCAGCAATGGAAGGCGCTGGACGCCGCCTGCGCCAAGCTCGGCAAGAGCCCCGACCGCCTACTGCTGGAACTGGGCGCCTGGCCCCATGCGCTGGCCTTGCACAAGCGCCGCTTCCTGGCGGTGAACTTCCCGCGCGGCCTGGCCTTCCCCGAGCTGGAACTGCCGCCGATCGACCGCGAACTGCCGCTATCGGACGCCGAGATCTACTCGGTCGACGACGTCACCACCACCGAGATCGACGACGCCCTGTCGGTCTCGACGCTGCCCGACGGCAACCTGCGCGTCGGCATCCACGTGGCCGCGCCCGGCCTCACCGTGACGCGCGACAGCGAGTTCGACAAGCTGGCGCGCGCGCGCCTGTCGACCGTCTACATGCCGGGCGACAAGATCCCGATGCAGCCCGACAACGTCATCAAGGCGTTCTCGCTGGACGCCGGCCGCGAGGTGCCGGTGCTGTCGCTGTACGTGACGGCCAACCCGGAAACCGGCGAGATCATCGAATCGGACACGCGCCTGGAGCGCGTGGTGGTGCGCGAGAACCTGCGCCACAACATGCTCGACGCCCAGGTCACCGAAGAGAGCCTGAACGACACATCCACCGAGCTGCCCTACGGCCACTGGCTGCGCCCGCTGTGGAAACTGGCGCAGGCCCTGTCGGCGCAGCGCGAGAACGTGCGCGGCAAGCCCGAGAACAATTCACGGGTGGAGTACAGCTTCTACCTGGACGGCGACCCCGACGATCCCGACACCCCGGTGCGCCTGGTGCCGCGCCAGCGCAACGCGCCGCTGGACCGGATGGTGGCCGAGTACATGATCCTGGCCAACAATCTGTGGGGCGGCCTGCTGAACCAGCACGGCGTGCCCGGCATCTACCGCTCGCAGCAGGCCGGCCGCGTGCGCATGAGCACGCAGGCGCTGCCGCACGAGGCCATCGGCGTGCCGCAGTACGCCTGGAGTACGTCGCCGCTGCGCCGCTACGTGGACCTGGTGAACCAGTGGCAACTGATCGCCGCGGTCGAGCACGGCGTCTCGGCGCGACTGGTGGCCCCCTTCAAGCCGCGCGACGCGGACCTGTTCGCGATCATCGGCGCGTTCGACGCGCAGTACGCGGCCTGGGCCGAGTTCCAGAGCGCGATGGAGCGCTACTGGTGCCTGCGCTGGCTCAAGCAGCACAACATCAGCCGCACCGTGGCCCACGTGCTGCGCGAAGACCTGGTGCGCTTCGCCAACTGCCCGCTCGTCACCCGCATCGGCGGGATGCCCGAGCTGGAGCGCGGGACGGCGGTGGAGGTGGAGATTCTGGGGATGGATGAGTTGTCGCTGGAGTTGGACTGCCGGTATGTGGGGCAGGTGGGGCCGGCGGCTGAAGAGGCTGCTGCTTAGGGTGGCGGTTGCTTGTCGATAGGCTTGTCTGCTGGCGTCGTGGCGGTCTTTCCTAGGCCGCCCGTCTGGCAGGCGGCCCGGGCGGCGGGCGCCCACGATTGCGGTCCGGAGCGTTCGCTCCGGACTTCCCCTTCCTCATCCTCGTGGCCGCCTGCCGGCGGCTGCCTTCGGATTCCGTCGGGCGCATCGAGGTTGCCCGCCGCCCGGGCCGCCTGCCAGACGAGCTACGTTTTTCTTGGCCGGTGGCGCTGCAAGAGCGAGGAAACTTCACGAGATTGCTGATGCCCGTTGCGGGTGGCCGCGCGGGCGGCCGCCCGCAACTTACGCGGTGTCTTGGCTTGGCGTGTTGGCGCTGCGCGCGGGTGGCGGGTTGCTTGCTTGAGGTGCCGTCCAGTCGAGGGGAAGAGAGTGGCGGCGCGCGATGGAGGGTGGCTTGCGCGTGACGGGCTTGGCGCGCGCCTGATACAGGGGAAGAACGGCTGATGGGGAAGAGGTCTGGCGATGCATCGCGGATCCTTCCACGGGAGAAGAACGCCCGATGCATCGCGGATTCCTCCAAGGGAAACGCCTCTGGCATTGCCTCACCGATTCCTCAGCGTCTCACCCGACCTCCCCCCAAATGCCAAAGAAGGCCGCCCACTGAACTGACCCCCAGAAGTTGGACGGTCAGCTAAAGCCCGAAGGCCTGAGCACGGTACTGCACCGGGCTCAGGCCTTTTAGCTTGAGCTTGATGCGGCCGGTTTTGGCGGCTCCGGAAAATCTTCCGTCCCGACTCGGTCTTCCACCAAAACGCCAAGCACACGATTCGCCCCCGCGCCGGTGCAGTGATCACGCTGTAGCCCGTGGCAGCGGCGGCCGGTGGGGCGCGGGGCGTGTAGATGCGCCCGAGGGAAACCGTAGGGAGCCGAAGGCGGACGAGGTTGAGGACGGGGGGGCCGCCTAGGCAAGTCCGGAGCGAACGCTCCGGACCGCAATCGTAGCCCCGCGCCCCGCCGGCCGCCGACGCCACGGGCGGCCAAAAGAACACCACCGCCCCCACGACAGCGACAGCATCAAAGCCTCCCGTTAAACTCCCGAAAAAATCACAATCGATATCGGAGGACGGACATGCGCATTCTGCTGGTTGAGGACAACCTCGACCTGGGCGATGCCGTGGAAAGCAAGCTGCGCTCGGCGGGCCATAGCGTGCAATGGGTGCGTGATGGCGTGGCCGCGCTGCGCTGGGGGCTGGACGAAACCTGGGATGCGCTGGTGCTGGACATCAACCTGCCCGGCAAGGACGGCTTCAGCGTCATCCGCGAACTGCGCGCCGCCGGGCTGGAAGCGCCTGTGCTCGTCATGACCGCGCGTTCCGAGATCGAAGACAAGATCGACATGCTCGACCTGGGCGCCGACGACTACCTCGTCAAGCCTTTCGACCTGCGCGAACTGGAGGCGCGGCTGCGCGCCCTGCTGCGGCGACCCGCCGGACAGACCAGCAGTGTCACCGCCTATGGCAACCTGAGCCTGGACCTGGCCAACCGCCACGTCATGCTCGCCGGCGCGCCGCTGGAACTGGGCCGGCGCGAGTTCCGCTTGCTGGAGATCCTGCTGGGAAAACTGGGCCAGACCGTCGCCAAGGAGCGGCTCATGAACCAGCTTTTCGACCTGGACGATGGCTCGCTCAACGCGCTGGAACTGCTGATCTCGCGGCTGCGCAAGAAGCTGGCCGGCGCGTCCATCGATATTGTCACCGTGCGCGGCGTCGGCTACCAGGCCCGCAGTCATGAGCCTGCCTGAAAGCTTCTCCATCCGCCGCCGCGTCTTCACGCTGGGCGCGGTGCTGCTGGCCTGCGCACTGATCGGCCTGGTGTTCTTCCTGCGCGGCTATGCCCAGCGCGCCGCCGAGCAGGCCTTCGACCGGTTGCTGGCGGCGTCGGCGCTGACCATTGCCGGCTCGGTGCAGATCGAGGACAACGGCGTCACCGTCGAACCGCCCGTGTCGTCCCTGGCCATGCTGTCGGGCAGCGAACGGGTGTTCTACGAAGCCCGCGCCTCCAACGGTCGGCTCATCACTGGCTATGCGGACCTGGCGCCCGGCCTGCCGCTGGCCCAGTCGGCCACGCCGGTGTTCGCCTATCTACGCTATCACGATGAACCCGTGCGCGTCGCCACCGTCGGCCGTCTGGTATCGGCCAGCCGACATGCCGGCTGGGTCACCGTGCGGGTGGCGGAAACGCTGGGATCGCGCGAGGCGCTCGCCGATGAGATCCTGGGCCGCAGCGTGCTGCCGCTGGTCGTCGTGTCGCTGGTGGCGCTGGGCCTGCTGTGGTTCGGCGTGCAGCGCGCGTTCGCGCCCCTGGCCGTGGTCGAGCGCGAATTGCGGCGGCGGGCGCCGGACGACCTGGCGCCGCTGGTCACACCCGTGCCGACCGAGGTGCGGCGGCTGGTCGAGGCCCTGAACGCCTTCATGCAACGTCTGTCGGGCCTCATGGATACCCTGAACACCCTGGTCGCCGATGCCGCGCACCAGGTGCGCACCCCGCTGGCCTCGCTGCGGGCGCAGGCCGAAGTGGCGCTGGACGAAGCCGATCCCAAGCGGCTGCACGAGCGCCTTGGCCGCATCCACCAGAACGCCACCCACGCCAGCCAGCTCATCAACCAGCTGCTGATGGATGCCACCATCACCCATCGCCTGGGCAAGGGCGCGCGCGCGCCGGTGGGCGTAGCCGAGACCATCAACGAAACCCGCCGCCGCATCGGTCCGCTGGAAGCAAGGCGCCTGCGCATCGAGATCGCGCCGGCCGTGCGGCGTGCCCGCATCGCCGGCGACCGCGTGGCGCTGCGGGAGATGCTGCGCAACCTGGTCGACAACGCCCTGCGCTATGCACCCGACGGCACCGTCGATATCCAGGCCACACCCGTGGCGGGCTACCGCGTAGCCTTGACGGTGTCCGACCGCGGGCCCGGCATCGCCGACGACGAAAAGGATGCCGTGCAGCAGCGCTTCACCCGCGGCCGCACCGGCGAATCGCTGCCCGGTTCCGGCCTGGGCCTGGCCATCGTGCGCTCGGTGGCCGTGGCGCATGGCGGTTCGCTATGGCTGCAAGACCGGCCCGGCGGCGGACTGTCGGCGCGCGTCATCCTGCCGCTGGCGCGCCAGCGAGCCGGCCGCGCGATGGCCGCATGGCTCGCCGCCGCCGGCGCGATGCTGGTGTTGCTGGGCACGGCCCCCGGCGCGGTGCGCGCGGCGGATAGCGCGGAGATCGTGACCCGCTACCCGGCGCCGCAACCATCGTCGCGCGTGCTCACCATCGCCGGCCCCACCGACACCCCGGTGGTGGCGCCGCTGATCCTCGGCTTCCAGGCCCAGCGCCCCGACGTGACCGTGGTGTACCGGGAAATGGGCAGCCGCGAACTGTACGAGGCCGCCATCGAGGACCGGCTCAAGGACGTGGACGTGCTGATGAGCTCGGCTTCGGACTTGCAGATCCGCCTGGCCAACGACGGCTACGCCCAGCGCTACGCCTCGCCCTATGCGGCCAGGCTGCCGTCCTGGGCGGTATGGCGCAATGAAGTCTATGGTTTCACTTTCGAGCCGGCCGTGATCGTCTACAACCCCAAGCGCTACACCGAGGCCACCGTGCCGCGCTCGCGCCAGGACCTGCTGCGCACGCTCGAACACGACCGCGCCCGGCTGCACGGCCGGGTCGGCACCTATGACATCTCGCGCAGCAGCGTGGGCTACCTGATGGCGGAACAGGATGAACTGGTGTCGTCGAACTTCTGGGGCCTGGCCAACGCCTTCGGCCAGGTCGGCGTGCGGCTGTCGGCCACCAGCGCCGAATTGCTCGATGCCATCGAGAACGACGAGATGGACCTGGGCTACAACGTCCTCGGTTCGTACGCACTGTCGCGCCAGGCCGCGGGCGCGAAAATCGGCGTGGTGTTTCCGCAGGACTATGTGCTGGTGCTGGCGCGCTCGGTGCTGATCGCGCGGCGCGCCCCGAACCCGGACCTGGGCCGCGCGCTGGTCGACTGGCTGCTGTCGCCGGCCGGCCAGCAAGTGGCTTCGAGCCACGCGGCGCTGGGGTCGATCATGGAAGACACGCCCGGCCGCTGGACCTCGGAGGCGGTGCTGGCGCGCTCGCAGGGCATCGTCCAGCCGGTGGTGCTGTCGCCGGCGCTGCTGGTGGGGCTGGACCAGCGGCGCCATTCGCGCTTCGTGCAGAACTGGATCCGGCTGGTCACCGACACGCCTGAACGGCCGTAGGGCGCGGCGGCCGCTTCCCGCCCCGTTTCGCCGGCGGGCCATCTGCCCCGCGCCCCGCTGCAGACACCGGGATTACCCCTATCGCCACTATCGTCCCATGACAGGACGACGACAGACGCCGAATCCTAAGATGGGCGCCAAGCAGGCCCCTGCGCCTGCCAATACCAATTCCAAACGGAGACAAGACATGCTTGCCAAGTCCAGACTGGCGGCCGCCTGCGCCGCTGCATTCGCCATCGCCGCCGGCAGCGCCCACGCCCAAACGGTTCCCGCGGGCTACCCGGCCGATTATCAGAAGATCCTCGACGGCGCCAAGAAGGAAGGCAAGGTCGTGATCTACTCGACCACCGACACCAAGGCCGCCGGCCCCATCATCAAGGGCTTCGAGGCGCTGTACCCGGGCATCAAGGTCGAATATAACGACATGAACAGCACGGAGCTGTACAACCGCTACATCAGCGAACAGGCGGCGGGCGGCAGCAGCGGCGACATCGTCTGGAGCTCGTCGATGGACTCGGCCCTCAAGCTGGCCACCGACTACGCGCTGAAATACAAATCGCCCGAGGTGGCCAAGTTGCCGGCCTGGGCGGTGTGGAAGGATTCGGCCTACGGCACCACCTACGAACCTGCGGTGTTCATCTACAACAAGCGCCTGGTGCCCGCCAGCGAAGTGCCGACCACGCACGGCGCCCTGGCCAAGCTGATCGCCAGCCAGCCCGACAAGTTCAAGAACAAAGTCACCACCTACGATATCGAGAAATCGGCGGTGGGGTTCATGCTGGCGGTGCAGGACAGCAAGAACGATCCCAAGTACTTCGACACGCTCAAGGACATCGCCAAGGGCGGCCTGGTGGTGCAATCGTCCACCGGCACCATGATGGAACGCGTGTCGTCGGGCGAGAACCTGATCGGCTACAACATCCTGGGCTCGTACGCCGAGACCCGCGCCAAGACCGATCCATCGCTGGGCGTGGCCTATCCGACTGATTATGCGCTGGTGCTGTCGCGCGTGGCCTTCATTAGCAAGAAGGCCAAGAACCGCAACGCCGCCAAGCTGTGGATGGACTACCTGCTGTCGCAGAAGGGCCAGGAAATCATGGCCAACCAGGCCGACCTGGCCTCGGTGCGTGACGACATCGAGGGCGACAACGACGTCGATGGCATGACCAAGAAGCTGGGCGCCTCGCTCAAACCGATCCCGGTCAACGAAACGCTGCTCGACTACCTGGAGCAGAACAAGCGCCTGCAGTTCATCAAGGACTGGCGCGCCGCCGCAGGCAAGTAAGGCTGTCGCCGGTACAGCCGGGGGCCTCGCGCCCCCGGCCGCAAGCACGCGGGAGGGCATCGCGCCGCCGCCCGCCAGGCCGCCCGTGGCCGATGGGTATGCACGACCCGCGTCTATCGAGATAACAGGATTTCCCCATGCAGTCATTGCGCAGAAAATGGCAGTCCCTGCCACGCGGCGTGGTGGTGCTGATCACAGCCTTGGCCATCTATGTGCCGCTGTCGTTCATCATCGTCCAGAGCTTTCTCTCCGCGCCCTTCTTTTCGCCGTCCAAGGTCTTCAGCCTGGACGCGTTCCGCTTCATCTTCGCGGACCCCGATTTCTACAAGGCCCTGAGAAGCGGCTTCATCCTGGCGTTCGGACTGGCCGTCATCGCCATTCCGCTGGGCGGCATGCTGGCGTTTCTGATGATCCGCACCGACCTGCCGGGACGGCGCTGGATCGAACCGCTCATCCTGGTGCCGATCTTCGTCTCGCCGATGGTGCTGGGCTTCGGCTACGTGGTGGCGGCGGGGCCGGTGGGCTTTTTCTCGACCTGGGTGCAGAACATCCTCGGCTTCGTGCCCTGGAACGTGTATTCGTTGACCAGCATCGTCATCATCGCCGGCCTGACGCACGTGCCGCATGCCTACCTGTACATTTCGTCGGCGCTGCGCAGCATGGGCTCGGACGTCGAAGAGGCGGCGCGCGTCAGCGGCGCCTCGCCGTTGCGCGTGATGATGTCGGTGAGCCTGCCCATGGTGCGGCCGGCCATGCTGTATGCCACCGTGCTGCTGTTCTTCCTGGGCCTGGAGGTGTTCGGCCTGGTGCTGGTTCTGGGTGACCCGGAAGGCAACCTGGTGCTGGCGACGTATCTCTACAAGTTGACCAACAAGCTCGGCATTCCCTCGTACCACCTGATGGCCGCGGTGGCCGTGGTGCTGATCTGCATGACGATCCCCCTGGTCATGCTGCAACGCCGCCTGATGCGCACCGCCAACCGCTTCGTCACCGTCAAGGGCAAGGCCTCGCGCGCGCGCCCGCTGCCGCTGGGCAAGTGGCGCTGGGTGGCCGGCGCGGTGGTCGCGTTCTGGCTGCTGGTCACCATCGTGGTGCCGCTGCTGGGCGTGCTGCTGCGCGCCTTCGTGTCCAACTGGGGCCTGGGCGTGTCGCTGTTCGACGTACTTTCGCTGGACGCGTTCCGCACGGTGTTCTCGCAACCCAACCTGATGCGCGCGATCGTCAATTCGGTGGCCATCGGCGTCTTCGGCGGCGCGCTGGCGGTGATCTGCTACACCTTCGTCGGCCTGGCCATGCACCGCAAGCCGGACAACGTCACGCGCTTCATGGACTACAGCGTGCTGGTGCCGCGCGCCGTGCCCGGCCTGCTGGCGGGCCTGGCGTTCCTGTGGGTGTTCCTGTTCGTGCCGATGTGGCTGGACAACGCGCTCGACGCCGACCTGGGCGGCTGGCTGTCGGGCCTGCCGTTCGCCGACTGGGCGCGCGAGAACTTCGTCGAATGGCTGCGGTCGATGCGCAGCACCATCTTCAGCGTGTGGCTGGCCTACACGGTGGTGTGGATGGCCTACGGCCTGCGGCTGATCTCGTCGACGCTGCTGCAGGTGGGCCCCGAACTGGAAGAAGCCGCCCGCAGCGCCGGCGCGCGCCGCGGCCAGGTCACGCGCCACGTCACGGTGCCGCTGGCCAAGTACGGGCTGATCGGTTCGTGGCTGCTGATGTTCCTGATTTTCGAGCGCGAATACTCCACCGGCGTCTACCTGCTGTCGCCCGGCACCGAAACCATCGGCTCGATGCTGGTGTCACTGTGGGCCTCGGGCGCCATCGACATCGTGGCCGCGCTTTCCTTCATCAATATCGTTCTGGTCGTGATCGGCCTGGGCATCGCCCTGCGATTCGGAGTCAAACTTCATGATTGAGCTTTCTGTAGAAGACCTGCACCTGGACTACGGCGACAACCCGGTGCTCAAGGGCGTGTCGATGCAACTGCGCCAGGGCGAAGTGGTGTCGCTGCTGGGGCCCTCGGGCAGCGGCAAGACCACCCTGCTGCGCGCCGTGGCCGGCCTGGAAGGCCCCAAGCGCGGCCGCATCACCATCGGCGATCGCACCGTCTACGACGGCGCCGCGCGCCAGGAGATCCCGGCCGAAGAGCGCAATCTCGGCCTGGTGTTCCAGTCTTATGCGCTGTGGCCGCACAAGACGGTGTTCGACAACGTCGCCTACCCGCTCAAGCTGCGCAAGGTGCCCTCCGGCGAAGTGCGCGAACGCGTGCAGGCGGTGCTGGACCAACTCGGCCTGGGCAAGCTCGGCCAGCGCCATCCGCACGCGCTGTCCGGCGGCCAGCAGCAGCGCGTGGCCATCGGCCGCGCCCTGGTGTACAGCCCGCCCGTGATCCTGCTGGACGAGCCGCTGTCCAACCTGGACGCCAAGCTGCGCGAGGAGGCCCGCGCCTTCCTGCGCGAGCTGATCATCCGCCTGGGCCTGTCGGCGTTGATGGTGACGCATGACCAGAGCGAAGCCATGGCCATTTCCGACCGCATCCTGCTGCTGAACAATGGCAAGATCGAGCAACAGGGCACGCCGCAGGAGATGTATGGCGCGCCGACGACGCTGTTCACCGCCGAATTCATGGGCAGCAACAACCGCCTGGACGGCAAGGTCACTGAAGTGCGTGACGGCCGCGCCCGCATCGAGGGCCGTGGCTGGGCGCTGTGGGGCAAAGCCGGCCAAGGCGTGGCCGCGGGCCAGGACGCCACCGCCGTGATCCGGGTCGAACAGGTCCGCCTGGCGGACGATCCCGACGGCAACCACATCGACATGCCGCTGCTGACCAGCATGTACCTGGGCGACCGCTGGGAATACCTGTTCCGCACCCCCGACGCGGACCCGGCCGACACCCTGGCGCTGCGCGCCTACGGCCCCGAGGGCCGCGAACCCGCGCTCTGCCGCCTGGCACTGCCGGCCGACAAGGTCTGGGTGTTCCCGCGCCCATCGAAGTAAGGTGACGGCGGCGGGCGGAGTGGCTCTACAATGCGTGCGTGCAACGCCTCGCTGACTCCCCCTCCCCGCTGAGCCGGCCGCTGCGGTGGCTGGCCGCGCCCGCCCAGCACTACCTGCGCATCGGCATCGCAATTTCGCTGTTGGTGCACGCTGGCGCGCTGGCATGGCGCTTCGGCGCGCCGGCCCTGTCGCGCCCGCCCGCCACCAGCCTGGAAATCGTGCTGCTCAACGCGCGCAGCGAGACTGCGCCCGACACACCGCGCGCCCAGGCGCAGAACCAGATGAGCGGCGGCGGCAATGCCGAACGCGGCCTGGCCACCACCCCGCTGCCCCGCACCGGCGCCTCGGCCGAAACCATCGTGCTGGAGGCCATGCGCCAGCGCCAGGTCCAGCTCGAGGCGGAACAGGCCCGCCTGATGACCCAGTTGCGGGCAGCCGACAAGGCCGGCGCCGAGCGCCAGGCCGTCAATCCCTGGCCCGACGGCAACGAACGCGGCCAGGACACCGAAGACCAGGCCAGCGTCATCCAGAATGCCCAGGTCGCGGCCCTGGCGGCCAAAGTCCAGCAGTACAGCGCCGAACCGCGCAAGCAATTCGTGGCGCCCTCGGCCGAGGCCTCGCGCTATGCCGCCTATCTGGACGCCTGGCGTACCCGCATCGAAACCGTCGGCACCCAGCACTATCCGGACGAAGCGCGCGGCCGCATCTATGGTTCGCTGCGCATCACCGTCTCGGTGCGCGCCGACGGCAGCATCGCCAATGTCGAAATCGACCAGCCCTCGCCCCACGCGGTGCTGAACCAGGCCGCGCGCCGCATCGTGCAACTGGCCGCGCCGTTCCCGCCGTTCCCGCCCGAGATCGCGCGCGACGCCGACGTGCTGGTCATCACCCGCACCTGGCATTTCGTCAACGACACCCTGGAAACCGAAGCCCCATGACCGAGGCGCCCCCTCTTGCCCGCTATGCCGTGATCGGCAACCCCATCGCGCACAGCCGCTCGCCGCAGATCCACGCGCTGTTTTCCCGCCAGACCGGCAAGCCGCTCAGCTACGAGCGCCTGCTGGCGCCGCTGGACGGCTTCAGTGAGGCCGTGGCCGCCTTTGCCGCCGAGGGCGGCCTGGGCCTGAATGTGACGGTGCCGTTCAAGCAGGACGCCTATGCGCTGGCCTCGGAACACCTGTCCAGCCGCGCCCGGCTGGCTGGCGCGGTCAACACCCTGTCGTGGCGCGACGGCGCCTGGCACGGCTGCAACACCGATGGCGTCGGCCTGGTCTCCGACCTGCTGCGCCTGGGCGTGCGCCTGAACGGCGCCTCGGTGCTGCTGGTGGGCGCGGGCGGCGCCGCCCGGGGCGTGCTGCAACCCCTGGCGCAAGCCGGCTGCGCCGGCATCCATATCGTCAACCGCACCGCCGCCCGGGCGCTGGAGCTGGCCGACGGCTGGCGCGAGACCGGCGCCGAACCGCAGACCCGGGTCACCGCCGGCGGCCTGGCCGACGCCGCCCGGTCCGGCGGCTGGAACCTGGTCATCAACGCCACCGCCAGCGGACTGCAGGATGCCGCCCCCGACCTGCCCGCCGGCCTGTACGCCGAAGGCGCCGTCGCCTACGACATGATGTACGGCGCGCAGCCGACGGCGTTCATGCGCCAGGCCCGGCAGGATGGCGCCGCCCTGGCCGCCGACGGCCTGGGCATGCTGGTGGGCCAGGCGGCCGAGAGCTTCTTCATCTGGCACGGCGTGCGGCCCGACCCCGCCCCGGTGCTGGCCGCGCTGCGCGAGGCGCTCATGGCCGGGAACTAAGGCCATGGCCGCCCGCGGCAAGAGCGGCAAGCGCCGCTCCTGGTTCCGGATCATCACGGGCACGCTGATGGCACTGGCGTGCGCGGTCCTGCTGTACCAGTTCTGGCTGTTCGGACTGGTGGTCTGGTACAACTACCAGAACCCTGGCAGCAGCGCGATCATGCGCGAGGAACTGTCGCGCCTGCGCGATGGCAACCCGGATTTCCAGTTGAAATACGAATGGGTGCCCTATGACAGGATCAGCCGCAACCTGAAGCTGGCCGTGGTGGCGTCCGAGGATTCGAACTTCACCGAACATGACGGCGTCGAATGGGACGCCATCCGCAAGGCCTGGGAATACAACCAGAAACAGGAGGCGGCCGGGCGCAGCAAGATGCGCGGCGGCTCGACCATCACCCAGCAGTTGGCCAAGAACCTGTTCCTGTCCAGCTCCCGCAGCTACCTGCGCAAGGGCCAGGAACTGGTGCTGACCTACATGATCGAACACGTCATGACCAAGGAGCGCATCCTCGAGCTGTACCTGAATGTGGCGGAATGGGGCACCGGCGTGTTCGGCGCCCAGGCGGCGGCCAAGCATTATTTCAACGTGCCGGCGGCCAATCTGGGCACCAGCCAGTCGGCGCGGCTGGCGGCCATGCTGCCCAATCCCCGCTTCTATGACAGCCACCGCAACTCCAATTACCTGAATTCCCGCGTCTACACCCTGACCCGGCGGATGCGGCTGGTCGACATCCCCTGATACACCGGCCGGCCGCCCCGGGCGCATGCCGGCCCACCCCGGCCGGCCGGATTTGTTAAGCTTTCACGTTTAGCGCTTCTTCGCCCTTTTTCATGCGTACCGCACGTCGCTACCTGGCCCGCGAGATCTATCGCTCTTGCGCAGTGGTCCTCCTGGCCCTGCTGGGCCTTTTCACGTTCTTCGCGCTGGTCGACGACCTGGACAACGTGGGCGACAAGTTCTCCATGATGGCGCTGCTGTACATGCAGGCGCTGGCCATCCCGACCCGCCTCTACGACCTGTTGCCCATCGGCCTGCTGATCGGCGCCATCCTGGCGCTGGCCGGCCTGGCCCAACGCAACGAGCTGGTGATCCTGCGGGTATCGGGTGTGAGCGGCATGCGCCTGCTGCGCATGCTCTGGATCGTCACCATCCCGCTGATGATCGGCGCCGCCCTGTTGTCGGAATACGTCACCCCCTGGGCCGAGATGAAGTCCGGCGAGGCCAATCTGATGTTCCGCGGCAAGGCCGGCGGCGACCGCCTGAACAGCGGCTACTGGTTCAAGGAACCGACCGCCAACGGCGGCACCCGCATCATCAACATCGCCGAGCTCAAGGGCGATGGCCAGGTCACCGGCATCACCCTGTACGAATTCAAGAAAGACCTGACCCTGTCGGTGCTGTCGACCGCCCCCACCGGCCTGTTCGCCCACGGCGACCTGGTGCTCAAGGACGTGTCCGAGACCCGGCTGGACGACAAGGCCGCCGAGGCGCTTGCCGACGCCCGCCCGCCGAAGAATCCCCCGGCGGTGGTGGTCAAGGTGCCCGAGCGCACGGTCGACACCACCCTGAACGCCGAACGGCTGCTGGCCCGTGTGCTGACGCCCGAGCGCATGTCGATCGTGACGCTGCTGGACTACGTGGATTATTTGCGCAACAACCAATTGCAATACGGTCGACAGGTCGTCGCTTTATGGCGCAAACTGGCGTATCCGTTCACGTTGCTGGTGATGATCACCATCGCCGCCCCCATCGGCCTGATGCAGACTCGCCGCGGTGGCGTGGGCGCCAAGGTGTTCATCGGCATCCTGCTGGGCGTGGGCTTCTTCATGCTCAACCAGTTGGCGCTGAACGTCGGCATGCTGGGCAAGTGGCCACCCTGGCTCACTGCCCTGGGGCCGAACATCGGCGCCATGGCGCTGGCGCTGGGCGCCATGAGCTACATGGAATACCGCCACACCATCACCCGCATCGTCCAACAACGTTGGCCCTGGAGCAAGAGTCCCGCATGAACGGCAGTATCTGGATGATCGGCGACGTGCAAGGTTGCTGCTCGCCGCTGGATCGCTTGCTGTCCCATCCCGATCTGGTCGGCGACCCGCAATCGCGCTTCTGGTTCGCCGGGGATCTGGTCAATCGCGGACCGCAGTCGCTGGCGACCCTGCGCCGCATCATCGACCTGGGCGAGCGCGCCACGGTGGTGCTGGGCAACCACGACCTGCATTTGCTGGCCGCCGCCGCCGGCGTGCGCAAGCCATCCAAGTCCGACACGCTCGACGAGATCCTGCGGGCGCCGGATTCGGCCGACCTGATCGACTGGCTGCGCTCGCGCCCGCTGGCGCATTTCGAGCAGAACCACCTGATGGTGCACGCGGGCACGCTGGCCAAATGGGACGTGGCCAAGACGCTGTCGCTGGCCGCCGAGGTGCAGGACGCGCTGCGCGGCCCGAACTGGCAGAAGGCGCTACAGAAGATGTACGGCAACGAGCCGGCCACGTGGAAGGAAGACCACAAGGGCGGCAAGCGGATGCGGGTGATCATCAATGCGCTGACGCGCATCCGCCTGTGCACGCCGAATGGCCACATGGAGTTCGCCACCAAGGTGGCGCCGGGCGCCTGGCCGCCGGGCCTGGTGCCGTGGTTCGACGTGCCGAACCGCGCGACACGCAACGTGACGACGGTGTTCGGCCATTGGTCGACGCTGGGCCTGATGCTGCGGCCCGATGTCATCTGCCTGGACACGGGATGCGTGTGGGGCGGGGCGCTGACGGCGTTGCGGTTGCAGGATCGGAAGCTGGTGCAGGTCAAGTGTTCGCAGTTTCAGGATCCGTTGTCTGAGTGAAGGCGCTTGCGGGGCGCTGGTTGCTGGGGCCTTGGTTTTTTTGCTTCTTTGGGCTGCTTCGTAGGTCGCCCCTCGGGCGGGCGGACGGCCACGATGGGCGTCTGTGCATTTGAGCGCGTTGCGGGTGCGCTGCACGCGGGTGGCGGGCGGTTTTCCAATGGTTCCGCACAAACGAGCCTGTCCGTATTTTTGTGGGCGAGGCGTTTTAAAAGTTGTTATCCCCGGGCCGCAGTAAACCGTTCGCCGAACAGGATAGCAAACTGGTTCATGGCGACTTTCCAGTCGAAGGTCGCTCTGACGGACTTGGCCAGCACGTTGCGTAGCGCCAGCCATAGGAGCTTGATGGCGGCCTCATCCGTTGGGAAGTGGCCTCGCGTCTTGATGATCTTGCGCAATTGCATGTTCAAGCTCTCGATGGCGTCCGGGTACATCGCCTCCAGCGGCCGGTTCTGCCAGGCAATCGTCTCGGCCATGACCTCGTCGGTGACCGAGCTGATGAAGTCCGGCGAGACCTCGGTGCCGTAGCTCTCGGCCAGGAACGCCTGGATCTCGCGCACGCTCATGCCCCGGGCGTACATGGCGATGATCCGGTCATCGAACCCGGTGAAGCGTCGTTCGTGCTTGGGGATCAGGATCGGGGCGAAGGAGCCGTCCCGGTCGCGGGGAAGCTCCACGCGCACCGGGCCATGCTCGGTCAGCACCGTCTTGCCGCTGGCGCCGTTGCGCTCGTTGGCCTGGCCCTCGGGCTTGTCCTCGCCTGGCCGATAGCCCAGATGCAGGTTCATCTCGGCGGCCATCGTGCGCTCGATCACCGCCTTCTGGAACGACAGGAACAGGTCTTGAACCTCGCTGGGCGTCATCGGTCCCTTGACCAGATGATCCAGCAGTTCGGCTGGGACTTCAGGCAGCGGCCCACGGGCCGCCGCCTGAGCGGCTGCTGTGCGTCTCTTCTTCATCGGCATATCCATGATCTTTAGTCCTCATGATATGCCCCGCACACAAAATTGCGGATAGGCCCCAATCGCGTCGGATGGGCCTTTTCCACACGCGAGAGCGTCATCATCCCGACGCAAGACACCACGTAAGCCGCAAAAGGCCGCCCGCGCGGCCGGCTTGCGGCGGGCCCCGCAAGACCTTCCCCTACCCCCCGCTGTGCGCCAAAACGCCAAGCACACCGCCCGCCCCTGAGACCGTCATTACGTCTCATCGCGAGCGCGTGGCGGGGTCGGTGGGGGATGGCGGGGCGTGTAGATGCGCCCGGCGGAAACCGAAGGCAGCCGCCGCCAGGCGGCAACGAGGTTGAGCCCGGGGAAGTCCGGAGCGAACG